>JAFDXP010000005.1 GCA_018267875.1 Bacteroidota bacterium
ATTTACAGTTGCACTGCCGCTAATAAAATCGGGATGTGTAATTAGATTTTCTAAAAATTGTATGTTATTTCTTACACCCCGAATACGAAACTCTTTCAAGGCCCGATGCATTTTTTGCACACTTTCTTCCAGCGATTTTCCTTGTGTGCTCACTTTCACCAACATCGAGTCGAAAAAAGGGCTGATTTTCATTCCGGGATAGGTGCTTCCTTCGTCAAGCCGCACACCAAAGCCAGTTGCGTTTCGGTATGTAATAAGTGTTCCGTAGTCAGGCTTAAAACCATTTAATGGATCTTCGGTGGTGATTCGGCATTGTATGGCTACACCATGTTTTTCAATTTTTTGTTGATTTCCTAAGTCTATTTCCGGCGCGCTTAATGGGTATCCTGATGCTATATACAATTGTGTCTTTATCAAATCAACGCCCGTTATCATTTCTGTTACAGTATGCTCTACTTGAATGCGTGGATTTACTTCAATGAAGTATATGTTTTCATCCTTATCAACCAGGAATTCAACGGTGCCTAAATTATCATATTTGACTTCACGAGTAATGTTTAGGGCATAGTCGAACAACTTATGCTTTGTGTCTTCTTTCAAAGAAACAGAAGGGGCTATTTCTACCACTTTTTGAAATCTCCGCTGTACTGAGCAATCGCGCTCAAAAAGATGCACTATGTTGCCGTGCTTATCAGCCGCTATTTGAACTTCAATATGTTTAGGGTTTTCAACAAACTTTTCAATAAAAACAGTATCGTCTCCAAATGCGTTTTTAGCTTCGCTTCGTGCTTCGTGAAAAGCTTTTTTAAGCTCTTCATCATTTCGAACAACCCTCATACCACGCCCTCCGCCACCGGCAGCTGCCTTCAACATTAAAGGATATCCAATTCTATTTGCTTCTGAAATAGCAACCGAATCATCTATCAACAAAGACTGATTGCTTTCAATGAGCGGGACTTGAACTTTGGCTGCAACTGTTTTAGCGGTTACCTTATCGCCCAGAGCAGCCATAGCTGCAGAACTGGGACCAACAAATATAATTCCTACTTCTGCACAACGAGCAGCAAAGGTGGCATTTTCAGAAAGGAAACCATAACCGGGATGAATGGCATTTGCGCCACTTTCAAGAGCTATCTGAATGATAGCTTCAATATCTAAATATGGTTTTAACGGATCAGTATCCTCACCAATCTGATAAGCTTCATCCGCTTTATACCGATGCAACGAATACCGATCTTCATAAGTATAAACAGCTACAGTAGCTATGTGCAACTCAGTAGCAGCACGAGAAATACGAACAGCAATCTCACCGCGATTAGCGATAAGCAACTTTGTAATCTTCATTGAAAAGGCTTGATTGAAAGTGGGTTGAATATATTTATGGGGCTAAAAATAAGATAAGATATTTGAAGGTAAGAGCTAATTCATAATTATTTATTGTAGCACTTTGTCATCTCCTTAGTTTTTACTTTTGGAGCTTCCTACAAGTCTAGACTTACCAATTTTATGGTAAGAACAACAATTCCGCTTGTTGTTTGTAGGTTTGAATAGTTAACAACATTCCGATGAGCGGTTGCAGAATTTATTTTCAAAGTCTATTGGTTGGGCTCATTATATGTTTAAGCATTCAGTGCAGAAGCAATGTACGACACCATCAAGCCGACTCTTTAAACTTAGCTGCCCAAAAGGCTTTTCGCGAAAATCTGGCATTATCATTCCATTTAGCCCAACAAGCAAAAGAAGTATCCATAAGAAACAATTATGATTGGGGGAAGATTGAAAGCGTCTGCACTTTAAGTTTAATTCAAGCATTAACGAAGCATCCTTCATTTGCTATTGACTCCCTAAATTTTCTTTTAAAGCAAGTGCCTGAAAATGGCATCCGCATTCGCTTTGCCATAGACGCAATATTAGCTCAATGTTGGTATTATCGTGGATTTTACGACTCTTCTCAATATTATTTCAATCGAGCCATTTCGAAATTTACAAGTGAAATAGACTTGTCGCAATATGGGTTGCTTTATTTATTTGGTTCGAGGCTTTATCTGAAAGTAGGTGCAATGGGAAAGGCTTTGCATTGTTATGACGAAGCAACTAAAGTTTGGCAACTTTCAAGAAACAAAGAAAACGGTGTACAATGGGATGTATTAGGCTCCATTTATTACGCTCAGCGTTTGTATGACAAAGCATTAGAAAGTTTTAGACAAAGTGCACATCTTCTTCTTAAAGAAAAAAATGATTTAGAATCTATTAATCCGCTTATCCATTTAGGAAATACCTTTTATTTAAAAATGGAAGACGATAGTGCTAAATGGTATTATACACAAGCATTAAATACAGCACAAGGTGTGGGAGACAGCCTTTCAACAGCCATTCTTAATTCAAACCTAAGTCGCTTAGCATTAGAAAGCAAAAATCCTTCTCTTGCCTTGCAATATGCTCTGAGAGCCAAAGGTGTGCTTTCCGACGAACAATATATCTCTACTGAAGCAGGAAACGAACAACAGCTTGGTGATATTTATGGTGAACTAAATGATATTCCAACAGCAATCAATCATGTTCAAAACGCACTAAGGCTTGCTAGAATTTCAGGTAATCAAACCATCGTTCGCGACTGCTATAAATCACTATCCGAATTCTATGCTTGGATTCACAAACCCGAATCAGCTTATGAAAACTTGCTGGCAGCCTATCGAATCAAAGACAGTACACAACCTGCCTTGTTTGGAAGACACTTAGCTGAAATGGAGGTGAAATATGCAACCGAAAAAAAAGAATCGGAAATCAAAATTTTAAAACAAAACCAACAAATAGCAACCTTAAAAATTGGTGAGCAAAAAAGCAGAATGGAGAACCAACGATTCATGCTATTTGCCTTAATAGCCTTTCTGATTGGGGGCATCATGTCCTTATATTTTTATTTGGGAAAACGAAAATTGATAGAAGGCGAAAAGCAAAAAGAGGCGGCACGAAAAGCAATTGAAGAGGAGCGAATTCGATTAGCAAAAGACATTCATGATGAATTGGGTTCTGGGCTTTCAAAAATTCGCTTCTTATCAGAATTAGTTTTTTCATCAAACGATAACTCATCCAGTCTAAACACTACTCTTCATTCTATATCTACCACAGCACACAATCTTGTTGACAACATGAAGGATTTAATATGGGCAATGAATCCTTCCAATAGCACACTTGACAACCTAATAGCTCGCATTCGTGAATATGCTACCGACTACCTGGACGATACACCGATCAAACTAACTTGGCAACTGCCCGATAATATTCCTAACCAACCCATCACAAAGGAATTTAGTCGTAACATTTTTATGATTGTAAAAGAGGCGTTGCAAAACATTGTAAAACATGCCCAAGCAGACAACGTTCACATTCTATTGCAGATACAGCCAGAATTTATTCTTTCCATCTCAGACAATGGTATAGGTTATGACAAGCAGACTATAAAATATGGAAACGGACTTCGAAACATGGACAATCGAGCATTATTTGTTGGAGCATCTTTTACAGTAGAATCGAAAAAAATTGGTGGTACTACCATCATTATTTCATGCCATACTTTACCACTTTCGTAGTATTTAAATTGAATTCTCAAAAGTTAGATTTGCAAGATGGCAATAGAAGTTGGCATAATAGAAGATGAAATCGAAATTCGAGAAGGATTACGAATGCTGATAAACGGTAGCGAAGGCTTTTCGTGTAAACACATTTTCACAAATGCAGAAGATGCTATTGAGCAAATTCCAAATCTACAATTAAACGTAGTGCTGACAGATATCAATTTGCCAGGGAAAACAGGAATTGAATGTATTACAGCATTAAAACCTTTTTGTAATGAAACAGAATTTGTCATCTGCACCTCATTCGACGATTCCGAACATGTATTTGCAGCCTTAAAAGCAGGTGCATCCGGCTACCTAATAAAAACAACACAACCTTCTAAACTACTTGATGCTATTACAGAAGTACACAATGGCGGCTCGCCCATGAATGCGCATATAGCTCGAAAAGTTGTATCATCTTTTAATGAAACGAGTGTCAATCCTGAACTTGAAAAATTATCTCAACGCGAAAAAGCAATCTTGGATTTATTATCTCAAGGGCTACGTTACAAAGAGATTGCAGACAAACTATACCTCAGTACCGAAACCGTCCGTACACACATTCGAAACATCTATCAAAAACTACAAGTCAATTCACGAACGGATGCTTTGAACAAGGTTTTTCGCCGATAATTACTACTAAAATGTGATTGCATATTCAGTTTTAACTTTAGAATTTTGTTGTGTTAACTAATACCAACAAAATATGAAAAAGTCATCCCTTATACTAACGTCAATGTTAGTGCTTTCGTCGCTCTTTGATCAAAATATTGCATGGAGCCAAGCAAAAGAAGCAAGTCAAGATTTGTCAAAATCTGCCCGAAAAGGAATTTTGGTAGGAACCCAAAGAAATGAAGATGGCAATATCCGACTAACCTATAAAATGAAGGTGGATAAAAAAAGCGATGAAGTAAACTATGAAGATTATGTATTCAACAAAGACCTTCAGTTTGTGGGTATAGAAAAAACTAAAGAAAACAAAGAAACTCATCCAGACCAAAAAGTTACATCAGTTACAGCCTTTGTTGGCGGTTCTAATTCTTTTAATGTATTGAGTATGACTCTAAACTTGGAACAACAAGTGTGGGAGCGTATTTGGGACTATGACAAGCAATCATACAAATGGGGAAAACGCTTATCTAAAGAATCTGTAAAGCCTAAAAATAGTGATGGAAAATATCGTGGATTTGCTGCTTATGACAATGATGATGATGGCAGTGTGCTTGTGTTAGCAAGCTACGACAAAGGCGACAACGATCAATTTGTCTTTCTGCATGTTAGTAATGATGTGAATCTTACAGAAACAAAGGTTCCAATCACCGGAGATTATTCTTTAGTGTATTGCGGTCGGCTAAAATCAGGAAACATTTTTGCAGTTTTTGCCCCTGACAAAGGAGCGGCAGACATCAAAAAATATGCCTATGTAGAATGCACCAAAGATGGAAAAATTGCTCTAAACTCTGATTTTACAGCACCTTCTTCCAACTTAATGATTATGGACTATTCTGAAGCAAACGGAAGCCTGTATTTCATAGGTGCGTCTGATAAAAGTGACGAAGCTTATAATAGAATATTTAGTAGCTATGCCCCCATTAATAACCCCGGCTACTCTACTGCCGCAAACCGTCAAATGGACAAGTATGAAAAGCGCGTGATGGGCGAAGATTTTGACAATTTACACTTACTACGCTTTACAAACGGAAAACTTGATTTTGCTTCTACAACGCCTATTAAAGAACTTAAAAATAATGTGGTTTCTCCCGCATCTCAACGAAAAAGCCACCCCTATAACGGAAGAAAAATGATTGTGCAAAATTTGACAGTTGCCCCTAATGGTGACGTTTTAGTAGCCGGACAATTGATGGATAAAAAATTAGTCAATCAAGGGAAATCATTTGAATATCGTTATTATGACTACGTATGCTTGCAGTTTAACAATCAAGGAAAATACCAAGCTCAATATGCGGTAGAAAAAGTCTTTGATGCAACCAAAGATGAAATTTTCCAAGCAGCTCAAGACTTTGTGATAAGCACAGATGGCAAAACTGCGTATTGGGAACTGATGGAAGTAAAAGGTGCAAAATATTATGCATCAGTGATGGACGCTTGGAATGGTAGCTCAACTTATTCAGCTCAATATTTTCCACGCATAGCAAAGATAAATCTGCAATCAAAAACGCTCTCTGAATTTGAAGGGCTGGGAGAAAAAGGAAAATTTTTAGTCTATCGAAATCACACCTCTCTTACAGATCCAAGCAACAAAATCCGTTACTATTTTGGACATGATGAAGATTTTGAAAAAGTTTGGATTGGTAAATACAATTTTGACTAAAGCGATCTCTTTCTGACCGTCTAACTATCAAAAAGGGCAGCCCAAAATTAGGTTGCCCTTTTCCAAAAATACCACCTTTTCTTACAGTGAATCAACGAATAGGACTTTGTGCAGTTTGAGAAATAGATTCCATTTGCCCATAACCGCTGATGGTTGAAAATATTTTCATAGAAAAAAAATGATAGTCGTTTGTCTGATGAAACTGAAGCAGGGATTTGCAATTAGCTGTTGTTTACAAAGTTCAGCAACACTTGCACAAAGCCCAACATGATGGGCTGGCAAATTGTCTTACAAAGTTTTGTCAGTCAACACAATTTTACTTTGGTTCTTTAGCTCCGTATTTTCTTAAAATGGCTGCTGCTTCGCTTTTGTTGTTGTCGAGAGCTACAGATAATGCCGTGTTATATTTTCTAACAGTAGTTGAGTAAGTGGTTGTAGAGCCAACACCTACAGATATGGTCGTTGTTGTATTTTGTTCTTTAGCACTTACATTAACATCAGCACCAGATTCACACATCATTTCAACCAATTCGTTATAACCTTGTAATGAAGCTAACATTAGTGGTGTAGCGTCAAAACCACTTACACTTCCTTTCAAACGCATAGTAGTTTTTAAGTCCGGTTTAGCGTTTAAAATTGCTTTGGCTATGTCGGATTTCTTGAATTGGATTGCTTGATTAAGAACACAGCCCCAACCACCATTCCTAAAGTTTGGGTCAGCACCTTTGCTGATTAAATATGCTGCAATATCACCCAAAGAGCTAAAGTCGCTTTCTTTCTGGTTTATAAAATTGTCTGAAAATGTAAAACCTATGCCCTGCATTTTACCGCGAATTTCTGCTAAGTTATTTATCTTTTCTGCTGGTGAATATGCAGGAATTAAAGCCATCAATGCTGATTGCGGTTGTGCAGCAAATGAATATTTTTCATTAGGGTCAGCCCCGCCTTCAACTAAAAGTTTTACCACTTCAAGTTTTCCGCAAGTAACTGCTTCTGATAAAATAGTTCGTCCGAATTTATCTTTCATTTTCACATCAGCACCGGCAGCTAATAAAAGTTTTATCGCATCTGCATTGCCCCAATGTGCTGCTCCAATAAGTGCAGTATAACCATTTGCAGGATGTGTCCAATTCAATTCTGATTTTGCATCAATCAATGCTTTAATGACTTCTGGTCCAGCATCAATGGAAGCACAATATAGTGCTGTGCCCCAAGAAGGATCAACAAATTTTACATCTGCACCTGCTGCAATTGCAGCTAAAGCTTCTTTGTCTTTAGATGCTTTGAGTGCTGTGAATAAGTCTTCAGTTGCTCCTGCAAATGAAAGTTGACTTATAAGAAGCAATAGAGTTACCATCAATGTTGTTTTGATTTGCCTTGTCATTGTCGTATGTTTTATTTGTCATTAAATTGAAGTAATTCATGTTAATCCTTCTAAATTGTAGTTAATTGTGCTGGTTAGAAGTTCTCTTTGTTTTTTGCCTAAAAAAAGTTTACTTAAGAAACATCTTCCGATTGATTGTCGGACTCTTTAATGTCGTTTTTATATTCTTTTGTAATATTACTCATTTATTTCATTGAGCTGTGCGGTTATGCGATTTTTATTTTACTCACAGGCTGTTTATTTTTTTATAGGTGATCGTGAATGCTTCACAGTTCAAAAGGGAAGGGATTTTTTTTAAATTACTCACTTCATTATTACTTTTTATTTTTTTTCGTAAACCGTAAACAGTTTCAATTTTTACAGGGTGGGGCAGGCACTCTCTTTGCCAAGTTTTGGCATGTGTGCCGGCTTCCCGCAAGAGCAGGACAGATCGTGCGATTTGGCAATGTGTGTGACTGCTACTTGGGTTCATTAGTTCTGATTTTTCTCAAAGTTTTCTGCTTGTTCAAATATTTCTACATAAACTTTGTCACGTTCAACTGGTGGATAGCCATACTCGTCAAGAAAAAGAATTGGAAGAGTTTTGCGATAGCTATTTTGAAAACGACACAGAAGTAGAAAAATGTTGTAAGGAAAACACATTCCGACAAATGAAGATGACAATATTTAAGTCATATTATTCTTTATGCGGTGAAAAAACAAAATAATCACCGCAAATTTGCGGTAAATAATTCATATATTTACCGCAAATTTTATTTTGAGCAGTGGCAAAATACATCTATGAACATAAAAACTGGACAGATTTCACTTGGCACGACAAAACCATAAATGCCGTGTTTGGTGAAGTTCGCTTAATGCAAGGCAAAATCATCGGACAAATGAACGCTTTGGGATTTTCTGCCAAAGAAGAAGCAACGCTTATGGCATTAACTTTAGATGTCGTAAAATCATCGGAAATAGAAGGAGAATTGCTTAATTATGACCAAGTACGTTCGTCCATTGCAAGACGTTTGGGTATTAATACGGCAGGACTTGTGCCAAGCAGTCGCCATATTGAAGGAATAGTAGAAATGATGCTCGATGCTACGCAAAGGCATGCTTTACCACTTACTGAAAAGCGTTTATTTGGCTGGCACGCAGCACTTTTTCCAACTGGACACAGCGGACCTTACGAAATAGAAACAGGTAAATACCGCAAAGACAAAATGCAGGTGGTTTCAGGAGCAATGGGCAAAGAAAAAGTTCATTACGAAGCTGTTAAACTTGAATTGGTAAAAACAGAAATGGACAAATTCTTGAGTTGGTTCAATAACGATAATACGCTTGACCCAGTTTTGAAAGCCGCTATTGCACACTTTTGGTTTATCATCATTCACCCATTTGATGATGGAAACGGAAGAATTGGACGAGCAATAACCGATATGTTACTTGCTCGTGCTGAAAATAGTGGAGAACGCTTTTACAGTATGTCGAGCCAAATTTTAACCGAACGTAAACAGTATTATGAAGTATTGCAAAAAGTACAACACAGTTCGGGCGACATTACAGAATGGATTGATTGGTTTTTACATTGTCTGAAAAACGCAATGCTTAGTACCGAAAGTACGACGCAAAAAATATTACAAAAAGCTGAATTTTGGAAACTGCACGAACACACTTCTATCAACGAAAGACAACGGCTTGTAATCAACAAACTCTTTGACGGATTTGAAGGCAAATTGCAAACTTCAAAATGGGCAAAAATCACCAAAACATCTACAGACACTGCTTTAAGAGATATAAAAGACTTAATAGAAAAAGGTATTTTACAACAAACAAATGAAAGTGGACGAAACGCAAATTATGAGCTGACAAACCTTAAAAGAAAGTAACCACTGGCTTTAGGACACCTCTAAAAACCCCCTTTTCTATTTCTGATTATTTTTTTTCTCAGTTAAAAAGCTGAGAACAATTGCTTTATAATATCATTAAACTACAACATCATTGATATTCAATCAATTAAAATTAAATTTTCTTTGGTTAAGGCACACTTATCCCACTAATTGTAATTTTCCGAACATATTATAGGTTAAATTCATCAAGTCAACTACCGATTTAATGCTTTGATTCTGATAATATAAATATACATTCCATTCATACTGTTTTCTATGAATCCAAAAATGTGTTCCACCCGAGAACGAATCCTTGATTTTTCGGTATTCGATGCCCTTTGCTCCTTAGTTAGCAGATGGTTGAAGTGCAAGAGGTTTTGCTGTACAAATTCGGTATAGCCGGCCGCCGGATCGTGGTAGGTAGCCACATCATTGCGAATAAAAAAACATTGAGCGGGTCTTTTCCATTTTGATTACAGTAATAGTTGTCGGGGTTGCAAGGATAGGTGCCGTCTATATCGTGCGAATAGTCTTCGGATACGGCATCCAGCCGGTCAAAGGCTTTGAGGGCAAGGTATAGCTCCCGCGTTGTGCGAGTGGTGGGCAAGCCATTGCTCCTCAACATGTAAAACTCAGTGCAGAGTGCCGTAATATAATTACCCAATTGCTCGGTGGCATCTCCAAAATGAAGAGTGCCGTAATCGGTATAGAGCCATGGTTTATCAATAGTCGGCGATAAAAAATAACGAATACAATGTGTTTGCGTTTCATAAACTGTTAGTTTAATTACTGAATAATATTAGCATCTACCAATTCCAATACATAAACATCAAGCGGGTCGTGATATGCTATTTTCAATAGCATGTATTAATTGGAATAATATAGCTTTAAATCTGTCCACGAATGGGGAAGGGGTGGAGAAGAAACAAAATGCCGGTACTCAACATGCACATTGTGATAAACAATCCCATTTAAGCTCATATCATCGCCCTGATTAGGAAGATCGGTGATAATAGGAAGAAAACTTAGCCGTGTAAGCTAAGTCTTTGTGTAAAAATCCATATCAAATCACGTACCCTATCAACCAGTTCGCACAAACCCAATAAACAGGGTATCAATTAATGTATCTTGACAAAACACTGAAATACTTTGAACTGCATAGTCGCTGATATCACTGCATTTGCCATAATAAGCAACATGCCCTACACTGGTATCCTCATACATCTCAAGGCTATCCAACAATCCGGTTGCAGAATCGCGCATAATCCAATAGGAGCCTTTTTTAAAATTGGCAAAGTCCTTTTGGCTTAGGGTGAGGTAAAAAAATTGGTCGTGGCAAAGGTTGCAGGCGGCATAGCTCAGCGCAAACAAGCTGAGGGCGAGCGTTATGATTAGATTTCGGTTCATAACTATTTATTGATTTATAGTTATTACTTTTTTCACCATTAAGAAGTTAAGGTTTCTTAACACTATTCTTAATCAATAATGGTAAGTCGTTCAGACGGAAATGGTGTGTTGAAACCAACATAGGTTGAAATGTTCGTAACTACATTCATACCATTGGTAATTCAAGTTTACGCCTCACAGACATGGAGAGCGAACAGATAAAAGATTAAAGTGAGAAGTTTGTTCTTTTCAGATTTTTGTGGAATGCCGGCGAGAAAAAGTGTTGGTTTCTTATACGTGTCAGTTATTCACAAGGTAGAACACAACTATGTTAATGTCAAGCATTTTTAATTTTTTATTAAAGCTGAAAATTTAACGGTTTCAGCTATGGTCATATTTCAATTGCTTTTGCGGAAATTTGTAAACGATGTTTACGATTAACCGTCCTTATTTTCCGGCTGGAGATCAGCCGCAAGCAATTGCAGAATTGACAGAAGGCATTGAACAGGGCGAAGCCTTTCAAACGTTGCTTGGTGTTACCGGTTCGGGTAAGACGTTTACTATGGCAAACGTGATTCAAAAGGTGCAAAAGCCCACGCTGGTACTCACGCACAACAAAACGCTGGTAGCCCAACTGTATGGTGAGTTTCGCCAATTTTTTCCCGACAATAGTGTGGAGTATTTTGTTTCATACTACGACTATTATCAGCCGGAAGCCTACATCCCGACTTCCGACACCTATATCGAAAAAGACCTGGCTGTCAATGAGGAATTAGAAAAACTTCGATTGCGAACAACTACCAGCCTCCTCAGTGGGCGGCGTGACATTATAGTAGTGGCTTCAGTTTCTTGTATTTACGGTATTGGAAACCCGACAGAATATGCCAATAGCATCATCCGCATTGCCATTGGCGACCAACTGCCACGCAATTCTTTTTTACATGCCTTGGTCAACGCGCTGTATCACCGGAGTCAAGGTGAGTTTGCAAGAGGCACTTTTCGAGTGCAGGGCGATACGGTTGACATAAATTTGCCGTACTTAGATTATGGCTATCGGGTAACTTTTTTTGGCGATGAAATTGAAGAAATAGAACGCTTTGAAACAGACACAGGGAAAAGAATTACGACGTTGCAACATGCGGCTGTGTTTCCTGCCAACTTATATGTAGCCCCCAAAGATCAAATAGCACAGATAGTTCACGAAATTCAAGATGAATCTTTTGCCCAGCAAGAATATTTCAAGGAAATTCATAAGCCTTTGGAAGCGCAACGGATCAAAGAACGAGTGAATTATGATCTTGAAATGATTCAGGAATTAGGATATTGTAATGGCATTGAAAACTACTCCCGATTTTTAGACCGTCGCAAACCCGGCACTCGCCCCTTTTGTTTGCTCGACTATTTTCCAAAAGACTTTTTATTAGTGATTGACGAAAGCCATGTTACCATTCCACAAATAAGTGGAATGTATGGAGGCGATAGATCCAGAAAGCTAAATTTGGTTGAATTTGGTTTTCGATTACCTTCTGCCTTAGACAATCGTCCGCTAAACTTTAGCGAATTTGAACAACTACTCAATCAAACAGTTTTTGTTAGCGCTACTCCCGGAAAATATGAGTTAGCACAGTGTGAAGGGGTAGTGGTGGAACAAGTGGTTCGCCCTACCGGACTACTGGATCCGCCAATTGAAATTCGACCCAGTATCAACCAAATTGATGATCTTTTGGATGAAATTGACAAACGAGTAAAGTGTGATCATCGAGTATTGGTAACAACCCTAACTAAGCGAATGGCAGAAGAACTTGACAAATATCTCAAACGCATCAACGTTCGGTCGAAATACATCCACTCAGAAGTGGACACTTTAGAACGAGTAGAAATTCTTCGCGATTTAAGGCTGGGCAATATAGATGTTTTGGTTGGTGTAAACTTATTAAGAGAGGGTTTAGATTTACCGGAAGTATCGCTCATGGCTATACTTGACGCGGATAAAGAAGGCTTTTTACGAGATGAAAGATCACTTACCCAAATGGCAGGTCGTGCTGCAAGAAACGTTGAAGGGTTGGTGATTTTTTATGCAGATAAAATGACCGACAGTATGCAGCGAACCATAGATGAAACCAACAGACGGCGTGAGAAACAACTAAAATACAATGCAGAACATGGTATTGTTCCCAAAACTGTTTTCAAGTCGAAAGAACAAATCCTGCAACAAACTTCTGTGTTGGACATTAAGGGTTTTGATGAAAAAAGCACTTTGGCAATTTCAGATGAACACCCGCCTTTAGCAGCAGAAGATGGAATAGTATATGGGTCTGCCACTCAATTAGATAAACAAATTGCTCAAACGAAAAAGGCAATGGAAAAAGCCTCCAAAGATCTTGATTTTATGGAAGCGGCTCGTCTTAGAGATAAAATGTTGCAACTTCAAAAAGATAAAGAAGCCTTGAAATAGAAACCTCCGAAAGCATATTACCATGACCCGAAAAGAAAGATATTCATTTGTCCTTGATTGGTTTTTAGTTCAAATGCCTAACCCCGAAACTGAATTGAACTATGATTCACCATTTGAATTGTTGGTTGCCGTAGTACTCTCTGCTCAATGTACTGACAAGCGAGTGAACATGGTAACGCCGGCTCTATTTAAAAAATACCCAACACCAACAGCCCTTTCCGGCGCGAGTTTTGATGAAATAAAGGAATTAATTCAATCCGTAACATTTGCTAACAACAAGACCAAACATTTGAAGGGGCTAGCAGAAATGTTAGTACGTGATTTTGATAGTAAGATACCAGAAACTGTTTTGGAATTAGAGCAACTACCGGGTGTAGGAAGAAAGACAGCAAATGTAATTACTTCGGTATTGCATCAACAACCCAATATGGCTGTTGACACCCATGTTTTTCGTGTTTCAGCACGTATCGGGCTTACCCTTCATGCCAAAAACCCAATGCAGGCAGAAGATCAACTCATTTCCTACATTCCCAAAGAATTAGTGTATAAGGCGCACCATTGGCTGATTCTGCATGGAAGATACATCTGTATTGCTCGTCGTCCCAAATGTGAAATTTGTGGACTTCGTTCCGCTTGTAAATTCTACCAAACAGATATGCGTCATCTTATAAAAGAAGAACTCGATCCACTAACGCCGGAAGAAGTAAAAAGGTTAATTAATTCGTAAACTATCAGCTTTTATCAACAGTACCCATTGCACTCTGAATAGGCATTACTATAAAAAATGTTGTTCCAACATTTTGTGTTGTTTCAAACCAAATATTACCCTGCCAAAACTCAATGATACGTTTTGTCATAGCTAAACCTAATCCGGTGCCGGATCCTTTTGTTGTGAAATAAGGGCTGAATATTTTATCCACTACTTGTTCTGAAATGCCACTACCGTTATCCTTTACTTTGACAAGTGCTTTTCCGTCTTGAACTGATAAAGAAACAGTAATGATTCCATTATGTTCATCCACAATTGCCTCTACTGCATTTTGCAAAAGATTGGTAAACACCCTTAGCAGTTGGCTTCTATCGGCATACACCGGAAGAAACACATCTGCCTCTTGCAAATGAACAGATACCTTTTCGCTTTTAAATAAATCAACGGCGGTTTTCAACAATTCATTTAAAAATATAGTTTCCGGTTTCGCTTCAGGCATTTTAGCAAAGTCAGAAAAAGCAGAAGCAATGTAAGACAGATTGTCAATTTGCTCGATTAAAGAACCGGTAACTTGACGAACTAACTTGGGCGCATCGGGATGACCGCTTTGCAAAGCATTTTGTAGATACTGAATATTCAGCTTCATAGGTGTAAGCGGATTCTTTATTTCATGAGCCACTTGTTTTGCCATTTCTCGCCATGCTGTTTCTCTTTCGCTTTGTGCTAGTTTAGAAGTGCTTTCCTCTACCTTTTTCACCATGTTATTATAAGCTCGAACTAACAGTCCAATTTCATCATCATGATCCCAAACAATAGGTTCATTCGATTGTAAATTAAAACGCTGAAAACGGGCAATGACCATTTGTAATCCACGAGTAATCCACTGAGTAACGATCAATGCAAAAGCTACAGAAACAATAAAAACAACGGCTATTATATTTATTAGAGCGACTATTATAGTTGAGATTTGACCATTCAACTCTGCCTGTGATGCGAAATAAGGCATGTTGATATAACCAACTGCTTCGTCCTTTTCATTTCGAATAGGGACATATCCAGCCAAGTAATGCAATCCGCCGATATTTTCTTCTTCAGAAAGAAATGGTTCATTCATTACGGACAACTTAAAATAAGCATCAGGCATCATCAATCGAGCAACAATAAGTTTATTATAGATTTCGTCTTGAGAAGTGGCGGTCAATTCTCCGAGGGAGCTATAAACATTGATATCTAAACTTTGACTACTTGCCAAATCAGCAATGAATTTTTTAAAGGCAGGTTCATCAGCCATTGCATCGAAAGCAATTGCATCATTCAATACGTTTTTGCTTTTCAATTCTTGACGAATAGATTTTTCAATTCTTGTAATAGCAGCGCGAAGTCTATTTTTAGTGGTTTGATCAAATCGTTGTACAAATACAGCTATGGTTGCAGCACCAATAATAAAAAACGAAACAAAAACGACACCAAGCATGGCAAAATGAATTCGTCGTTGTATAGTTGGGCGAAAAAATCGTGATGTTCTATTTTTACCTAAAATGAAATAGAAATAGAGTTGAAACAAAACGAAAATAAGCACAATCACCATCAGCACACCGAGCATATAGGAAAACAAGGTTGCTGTCCGCATTGCGGAGGTTTTGTTCTGAACAATAACAACCGTCTTTTCTGCAGAAACGGGATATACAAATACGGAAGTCTGCAAATGGCTAAGCTCTAACTCCGACCTATTATTCAAATGAGTTAGTGAAAGCGGAAATGCGTAATTGCCGGTTTGACTCCACAATTTTTGATTTACGTAAACAGCGTAAGTATAGGCCTTGTTCGCTTCACTTTCTCTTTGTCGAGTCGGTTGTAGCAATTCGGGGTAAACGGTCGTGCTGGAAGACTTTTTAAGGCTAAGGTCAATAAATATTTTTCCCAATGAATTACCAACTGAATTCAGGATAGGTATTGCTGCTAAATAAAAGTGACCATCACGTGAGTTAGGACGAAAAAAAAGGGTATTGCTAATCATCATTCGATCCTTAGCATCCAATGATTCAAAATGGGGTAACCCTTCTGTATCCGGATTGAAGAGCGGTAAGCCCTTTGAATCAAAAATATAAACCTGCGCATCGTAACGAGACAAGCCTCTGAGATAATTTGAAAATAATTTTTCATCAACAAGCATTCGAGCATCTGCTGAGGGCGTACTCAAAAAAGCCTGTAACATTTCGCTCTTGCTAAGGCTATCTGATATGCTATTAAACGCATATTCCATTATCTCATCACGCTGCCTGACTATTTCCTCTGCAAAAACTTTTCGTCTATCGGCTTCTTTCATTTCTGCAAAAGACTGAAGAGATAGTGTGGCAACTAATGCCAAGAAAGCCGCACCAAAAACAACATCTGAGCCTAACCATGTCTTCCATTTCACCTGATTTCTAGCATCTAACAGTGCTATAAAAAAGACACCCCAGAGCGAAAGTTTAAATAGCACCCAACCGATGTTTTGCGCAAAAAACTGAAGAACGATTGCTAAAGAAATCAATAGAGCATACTTAATCCAAACACTTTTGAAAATGTTATTGAATAGCCGATTAAGACCATAAAGAATAATAGCTGAATTGCACCATATCAAACCGACTGTAAACAATCCAACAACCATGAATTCACTAACCGAATAAAAGCTTTCCGCATCAAATGAAATTCCGGAGTCAATCACCAAACTTTTCACCAAAACAACCGGACCAATAGTTGCTATAAACCAAAGTATCAATCCAATAATAAAGTTTAAAACACTACGCCAACCGTTGGTAATATTTGAGGGAAAATGCTTAAAAAAATAAAGCAAAACCCACAGCAAGCAAAGCATATCGAGTATCAAGGCACCAAGTGAAGGAACAAATACACTGGCTGCATACAACTGTGTTGAAAACAAAGGCAATTCACTCAAATGGAAATGAGGTGCAGCGAAATAAACGAACGAAAGGGTTGCTATACCTGCTGATAAAATCAATAACAAACCCATCCACCGCTTTCGTTTACGCGCTAAGAAAACTGCCAAAAGCTGAATCCATGTAACACTAAAAAGAACCGCTAAAATCAAGCTAATATCCATGGCGGCATCAGGTATCCATCGAGGAATATCTTTCACCATGATTTGAATATAGAAGAGCGGTTTCCCCTCTGCGTTTCGCACAGCCACACTGTTAGGTATGGAATCTGTCAAGACTTTTGTAGTAGCAGGAATAAAATTAGCAGCAACAAAAGCTGATTGAAGATAGTCATTGTGAATAGCATAATTCGTGTTGATGGGCAATAGCGCAACTAAGGTTTGAAACGGAAGCATATCCGGTGTTCGGATACATCTTTTCAGATAAGTGCCATTATTTCTAAACAGGGTATAATCCTCTTTAGTCAAGTCGTGTTGATTACATACACCAACAACTTGATTGCTGTTCCAAAAAATTAGAATATTATCTTCATCACTTTCCTGCTCAAATGCATAAATGAAAAAAGGCGCATCTGCCAGCTTATTTACTTCATCTAAAGAAAGCTTACCGGAAAAAATTTTTTTAACTAAATCGGCATTTTTCAACTCATGTTCTAAAGCATCATTTCGTTGAGCCAAATCTTTACCTATCAATTCAGCAATATTGGACGGTCGCGTCAAATGATGGTGCACCTGATCGCGGTAAGCGGTAAATGCCCATGCAAACAAAGCAAGTAAAAACCAACCCCAATATGGTGCTCTTTTAAACAATGTACTATTCTCCTCTTTTAACTTCATTCCACAAAGCATCCATTTCTTCTAAAGTCATGTCTGGCAAAACTTTACCCTTTTTGGCAGCTAAGTTCTCTACCTCTTGAAAACGGCGAATAAATTTCTTATTGGTACGCTCTAAAGCGTTTTCAGGATCTACCCCAACAAAGCGAGCATAATTTACCAAAGCAAATAACACATCACCCATTTCATCTTCTATTCGGTCTGTAATGCCGGTTGCTACCGCCTCATACAACTCCTCTATCTCCTCGTCAACCTTTTCTCGAACCTGCGAAACATGATTCCATTCAAAACCTACTTGCTTAGTTTTTTCTTGTAAACGCAATGCTTTCACGACGGCAGGCAATGATTGTGGAACGCCGCTTAAAACAGAGCGTTTTCCTTCTTTTAATTTTATTTTCTCCCAATTTTGCTTTACTTCATTATCATCAGCAACTTGAACAGTAGAATAAATATGCGGATGCCTTGCTACTAATTTGTTGCAAATGCTTTCCACCACTTCATCAAAACCAAATTGCCCTTGCTCTTTCCCAATTCTACTATAAAACAAAATGTGCAAAAGCACATCACCCAGTTCTTCTTTTATACCCTGCCAATTACTAACTGTAATGGCATCTGCTAATTCATACACTTCTTCTAACGTTTGCTGGCGTAGTGTATGAATCGTTTGTTTTTTATCCCAAGGACAATTTTCTCTCAGTTCATCCATTATTTTTCTAAGCCGATCAATAGACTGTGCGTAAGTTGTTGTATTTGACATGGAAGTGGAATATGACGATTTAAAGGCGACTCAACTGAAATGAACTTCATTTAAAATGGACTTAACAAAGCTAATCGGATTTGTCCGTAATTTCGACAACACACCAAAGCCTTGCCAATCATATATTGTACCTTCGAACAAACCCTACTACATCAATAAAATAAGCTAACAGAAAACGGCAACACTATCCTAAACAATAACTAAAATTCTTTTGAATGAAACAATTAATATTAATCGTATGGAGCCTTTGTTTGATAGCCCCTTCAAGCTTTGCTGCGGATAAAAAACAAAAATCAAAAACTGCTAAAACAACTCAAACGAAAGATGATTCTACGTCCATTCACTGGCTAACAATAGATGAAGTGCAAGTAGCCATGAACAAACAGGCTAAAAAGGTTTATATGGATGTATATACAGACTGGTGTGGATGGTGCAAAGTGATGGAAAAAAAGACTTTTAGCAATAAAGATGTGATTAAGTATATGAACAAAAATTTTTACGCTGTAAAATTCAATGCCGAAAGACAAGACACAGTCATGTTTATGGGTAAAATGTTTCCTTTCTCACCTTCACAAAGAGCCAACCAACTGGCGGTTGAATTAATGAACGGGCGCATGTCTTATCCTACGAGTATTATTCTTGAAGAAGGCTTTCAAAACCCAGTTTCTATACCGGGATACTTAGACGTAGTGATGATGGAAAAGGTATTGAAATATTTAGGAGAGAACATTTATAAAACCGTTCAATTTCCCGAATATGAAAAAGGCTTTGTGCCAACTTGGAACAATTCAAGCGTAGAGACGCCGGCTGCAGGGCATTAGTTGTAGAAAGGGCTTACCAAATATTTACTTCCATAGAGAGGAGAATGTCAAATTTTGATTGTACGGATTCTATAATTTCAATAGCAAGATTTTGAATTTCGCTTCCTGATGCCTTTCCATAATTTACTAAAACTAAAGCCTGCTTCACATGTACACCTGCATCATGACGACGAAAACCTTTCCAGCCGGATTGCTCAATTAACCATCCGGCCGGAACCTTTACCTGATCTGAAGCAACAGGATAAGAAGGAATATTAGGGAATTGTTCTTTTAATAAATCAAATTGCTGCTTGTTAATTGTTGGATTTTTGAAAAAACTACCTGCATTACCAATTAAAGCAGGATCAGGCAATTTGCTTCTGCGTATTGACATAACCGCCTCTGCTACCGACTTTATGGTTGGTGAAGAAACACCCATAGCTTCCAATTGAGTTTGAATGGCCCCATATTCAAGATGTAGATTAGGCTTTTTATTCAGCCGAAAAGTTACAGAAGTTATAAGTACTTTATCTTTCAAAAAATGCTTAAAAATGCTTTCACGGTACCCAAAATCACAATCCTCATTTCTCATCACTATAAAACGCTTTTCCGCCCAATGCCAAGCCGTTACCTGATCTATTGTATCCCTGACCTCTACGCCATAAGCACCAATATTCTGCATGGGTGCTGCTCCTACTCTTCCGGGAATCAATGCTAAATTTTCAATGCCTGATAAATTATTAGTCAAGGCATATTCTACAAAACCATGCCAAACTTCACCTGCCATAACTTCCACCCAAACATGATTCTCATTTTCATCTTTGATAGTTATTCCATTCAGCGAATTGTGAATCACCAAACCCGCTACAGGCTTTGTAAGCAGAACATTGCTACCTCCGCCTAAAACAACTTTTAATTTAGGTAATTTTTCATCTGCTGCAATTTCTTGCAAAGTATCCAAGTGTTTGAGTTCCGTAAAATATTCGGCAGTGGCATCAATACCAAAACTATTGTAAGCCTTTAATGATATAGAATGTTGAATGGTCATTAGCTGTAAAATACAATGTAGATAAACTAAAATTGAAAACGACAATGCAGAAATAAAACAAGCAGATATTCTCTATCTTAAAAATTTTTCGGCTGCTAAATCAACTCCCAAACCAGTAGAATTTGACAATTGAGCATAGCCATTGGATATACTTAAACCCGTAGCAACATCTTCTTTCAGCAAAAGAATGCCATCCATATCAGCTGCATCAACCAACGGTAAAAGATGTGCCATTGCTGCACTGCCAACTGTGCTTTCATTCATAGAACCAATCATAACCTGCAAGTCCAATGAACGAGCTTGTTCAATCATTCGAAGTGCCGGTGTGATTCCGCCACATTTTGTAAGCTTGATATTGATACCATGAAATGCATCTTTACATCGTACCACTTCCGTTTCTTCAACGCAACTTTCATCAGCAAAAAGAGCAATTGGTGAAATAGCCTTCAATTCTTTCATTTCATCCCACTTTTCTTTTTTCAAAGGCTGTTCAAGCATTGTAACACCCAGGCTTTTCAGGTCATTTAAAATATGTTTTACTTCTTCAAAAGTCAGTGCTTCGTTTGCATCCACGCGAAATGGAACATCTGTATGCTTTCTTAATTCACGAACTAAATCAAGCTGATCAACTTCGCTGATTTTCACCTTATATATAGGTGCTGGTTGCGCTAAAAGCTTTTGCACCATGATCTCCGTTTCATCAATTCCGATCGTAAAATCAGTTTGAGGAATTTTGGTGTAATCCAATCCCAGTAATTGATACAGAGGTTTCTTTTTCATTTTCGCAAACAAATCCCAACCTGCTATATCAAGGGCTGCAATGAGGAAATTATGATGCGGAATCAGATGCTCAAGAAAATGCCAAAACCGTTTAGGATCCATCAGTGCATAATGGCGAATAACGGGTGCCTTCTCTTCTAAAACTTGTATCATTTCATCCACTGATACGTTGTAATAGGAAATAGCAGGTGCTTCACCGTATCCTTTCAGTACCCCAAAACCTAATGAAACTATCAGTGTTGGTTGGTGTGTTTTGGTTCCTTTAGATGTTGTAAACGGGTAATTAAAAGCCAGTTCGAAAGGTTTGTATTGTAGTTGTAACATGGTATGCAAGAATGATTCTAAAGCAATGAATCTGTTGCAAACTTACACCTCAATTGAAATAGGTACTATTCTTTAAATTGCTTTAAGAAAAAACTTTGATCTCCTTCTTTAAGTAGTATTTCATCACCTGTTTGGCTAATTAAAAAAACACGATCTGATTTCCCATGACAATATAATGTGCCATCCTTTAAGCGGCTAACCTTCCATGATGGTTGCCCTTGAGGATCCTTACCTCCGGATATATAGCCAACATCACCGAATTCATCCGGCTGTGCAAAAAAAACAACTGTTTTGATTCGATTAGATAAATCCAATTCTTTAATCTTTGTTGCACTTGTTCCTTTAAAAACTTTCCATGTTCCTACAATTGAAGATGTTTGTTGAACCGGCAAAGGTGCAGGCTCTCCAGCAAGCTTTAATACTGGAACTTCTTCAAAAGGCTCGAAGGCATATTGAGCATCTTCATCAGACAAAACCAAATGTTTATTGGTATGTTCAACCACATGAAGGAATCGGGAGCCCATATCTAAATTGCCCTTTTCCAATTTATAAGTACCTCTGTAAATAAATCCTCCTTTCTTAAACCAGGTATATTCATTGCCGGGAAGAAAGTTAACTTTGATTGTATCTTGAAAAGAAATGGTAGCACCACGCGGATTAGTGCGTTTTGTTTCTCGCCAATTACCAGAAAGTTTATTTTGTGCAAAGCCTATCAAAGGCGTGATTAACAGCAAAGCAAGACCCGTAGTAATTTTCATGATACTGTAATTTTGGTTTTTAAAAACAATAATAAAGAACCTTTACATCAAAGTTATGCCTTCTGATCAACTACGACTAACGCTCATTCAATCAAATATCATTTGGGAAAATAAAGAAGCAAATCGCCAACAGTATGAAAAGTTACTGAAAATTGTAGATGTAAAAGGGCAAATTGTTGTGCTACCCGAAATGTTTACAACCGGCTTCACTATGAACCCCAAACCCTTTGCTGAAACGATGAACGGCGAAACAGTAGATTGGATGCGAAACATAGCTAAGCAGCGGCTATGTGTGATAACCGGAAGTGTTATTATTGAAGAAAATGGACATTTTTTAAACCGAATGATTTGGATGCAACCCGATGGCAAATTAGCCATGTATGACAAACGACATTTGTTTGGTTTCGCAGGCGAGGATTCAGCCTACTTAGCCGGCGACAAGCGAGTGATAGTTAGCATAAATGGCTGGAAAATATGCTTATCTATTTGTTATGACTTGCGATTTCCTGTTTGGGTTAGAAATGCAGGAGAAGCCTATGATGTGTTATTGTATGTAGCCAATTGGCCTGAAAAACGAATTGCAGCATGGAATGCACTGTTACAAGCACGTTCCATAGAAAATCAAAGTTTTGTAGTGGGTGTAAATCGTGTAGGAATAGATGGAAAGGGAATAAGTTATAATGGCTCCAGTCACGTATTTGACCCATTAGGAAATGACATTTTAAAACAAGAAAACATAGGAACAGAAGGCTTTTTTCAAGTTCAATTATCTCGTGAATTGCTTGATAAAACACGATTAGAATTTCCCTTTTTAAAAGATGCCGATCGTTTTATGATTCTATAAATAACATTAATTGAACATCAAACTTCCGTACAAAGACTACAACTTTACTACTTTAGCATCAGCAGACAAACCATATACATTTGCCAAAGCCCAAAAAATGATTTCAATGAAAAAGTACATTTTCCTTCTTCTTGCCATGATCTCTTTTCAACTAAGCAGTCAAGCACAAGATTTCAAATCCATGCTTACTAAAACATGGACAACATTTGACACGGCTAACAACACTGCTACACGAACAGAAGCAAGCAACAAATTAGGACTGATTGCCAAAAAGTGGAATGATGAATGGGCTGCACATTACTATAATGCTCTTAGCAAAATCATTTTATCTTATACTAGTAAGGAAGAGGCACTTAGAGATTCTTATATTGATGAGGCAGAAAAAGAAAGAGATGAAACAGTTCGTTTACTGGGTAAAGAAAACGATGAAACATACGTGATAGCTGCAATGATAGCCAATGCAAGATTAGCTGTGAAACCACAAAGTCGTTGGCAAACTTTTGGAAAAGTATTTGATGAAAATATTGCAAAGGCTAAAGAAATAAATCCCGAAAACCCTCGAATCTACTATTTACAAGGTACCAGCAAACGCTACACTCCCAAAATGTTTGGTGGTGGAAAAAAGAAAGCATTGCCTTATTTCGAAAAAGCTGACACATTATTTGCCAAGCAACCTACAAATGATATTCTAACCATCACTTGGGGCAAAAGCAGTAACGACACTTTTTTAAATGAAGCAAGAACTGAGGATAAAGAATAGGAATCTCAACTTACCATTCCATTTTTCAAACTAAATAAAAGAGCAAACTACCACTCGTAATCTGCTTCCACCTTGGCTTTCAACTTACTTACCAAAAGATAAGTGGCCGGACATTTATCCAAGTTGTTGGAAAAAGTATCATTATATGCATCAAAAGGCTTTTTGTTGTGGTGTGGAAATTCTGCACAATCTTTTGGGCGCACCTCATAGATAGTACATTTGTTGTCCACTAAAAATTGGCAAGGCTGTAATTGATTAACCCAATCTCCTGTGTCTTCTTCTTGTTTTAACCACTTATCGGTGAATTGACGAGAAGTCATTCCCAAATGAGTAGCAATTCGATTAATATCGGTTTTAGAATAAGTGGGAGTCATTGTTTTGCAACAATTAGCACATTCCATACAATGAACTGTTTCCCACACTTCCCTATCTGCTGCCTTCACTAATTTGGGCATATCCTCAGGCACCAATTTGTCTAATTTTTTCAGAAAAGTAGCCAGTTTATTTTTGTTGCGTGCAGCTGTTCGGCGGAATTTTTGCAAATTCATAGGATGGTAAATATAGTAAGTCAAATGGTTGCTGCACAATAAAAAATTAAACATTCAGTTTATTATCTCGCCTAAAGTATAGACACCAATTGCTTTGTGGTGCTATATTTGTTGACGAACCCCCATTGCGCCAAGTATCCGATTGCATGTTGAAGATTGAACACCTTTTGATTTTGATTATCCTCATGATTCTTGGGCTTAATGTCTGTGCTCAATCCATAGACTCATCAAAGGTTTTAGCAGATAGCACTTCTTTCAATCAACCACGCATAAATACTCATGATTCAATATCAACCATAGAAATTGTAACAAAACAACAAAATATTGAACGAAGTTTTAACGGTGTAATTAAAGATATAAACACTGGTGAGGGTATTCCATTTGCTACAATTTTTTTACCCGGCACAAGCCTTGGTACATCAGCCGATTTAAACGGAAATTTTTCCTTTACCGATCCACATGGGCATGGCGATACGTTGCGAATACAAGCCGTGGGTTATACTACCCAAAATAAAAAGTTAGAAAAAGGGAAAAATGAATTTTCATTCTACATAGAATTGCTAAGAACGGACAATACACTGGAGGAATTTGTACTACGTCCTGGTGAAGATCCCGCTGTGGTTTTAATGCGTCAGATTATTGCACACAAACCCGAAAACAATCCAGACAGAACACAGAACTATGGTTATGAAATTTACAATAAACTGGAAGTAGATCTGCAACGATTATCCAAAGAACAATTTGAAAAACTGCCGATACCATACATGCGTAAGTTCAGTTTTATTTACAAAAACATGGATAGTACTTCAGAAAAATCACCTTTTCTACCCTTCTATCTGACGGAAACCCTTTCTGACTATTACTTTCAGCGCACACCTAAAAAAACAAGAGAATTCATCAAAGCCAGTCAGATGAAGGGTGTAAAGAACGAAAGTATCACCCAATTTATGGGCGGCATGTATCAAAACATCAATAGCTACAATAATTTCATTCCTGTTTTTGACAAACAATTTGTCAGTCCAATTTCGAATCAAGGGCTATTCTATTACAAGTATCGAATAAAAGATACGCAGCAAGCTTATGGGCATGACATTATCTTGGTACAATTTACACCTCGCAGAAATGGTGAAAACTGTTTCTACGGCGACTTTTGGGTAGTTGACAGTGTATATGCTTTGCAACGTATCAACATGGAGGTACCCAAAGATGCCAATATCAATTGGGTAAACAGAGTGAGTCTTTATCAAGAATTTGCTCCAATAAAAGATACTTTATGGTTTTGCATAAAAGACAAATTTATAGCAGACTTTGTAGCGCCATACGGTGCAAAATTACCCGGGTTTATTGGTCGCAAAACAACTACTTATCAAAACATCTTAGTGAATGACACTGCGATAGTCAGAGTCCTGTCTAATCCAAAAATAAAAGATGACGTAACTATTTCGGATACTTCCAGAAATAAAAGTGAAGCATTTTGGACTACTGCCCGCCATGACACACTCAACAAAAATGAACGAGCCATTTATCACATGATAGATACGCTTGAAACCTTACCATTTTTTATCCGCTACAAGAACTTAATAAAATTCTTTACCACAGGTAAAAAAGAGTTTGGGCCTATTGAATTAGGACCTTATTGGAATGTGTATAGTAGTAATCCCATAGAGGGAAGAAGATTTAGGTTTTCAATGGGAACAACTGCCCAACTGATGAAAAATATTCATCTTGAAGGATATCTTGCTTATGGCACAAAAGACAAAGAATGGAAGTATAAACTTTCGGGGCTTTGGCTAATCAAAAAACACCCACGAGCCAGTATTCGCGCTTCTTATGTACATGATATTGATCGGAGTACAAGTTCGTATGACCAGGTAACTAACGACAATATTTTCAGTCGTATTTTCAGAAAGCCGGGCATACCTTGGAAAATGGCTATGGTAGATGAACTTCGAGCAGAATGGAAACATGAATACTATGGCGGCTTTAGTCATTCATTCATGGCATTACATCGTGTTTATGACCCTTATGCTCCACTGCCCGATGTAAACATATTCCATGACGATAATGGCAAACCTACCGACCGTGTAACTAACACAGAAATAGCAGCCAAACTTCGATTTGCATACAAAGAAAAATTTCTGGATGGCAACTTCAATAGAATTAGCCTTGGCAGCAAGTTTCCAATTATTGAAATGCGGATAGGGTTGGGATTAAGAGGCGTTTGGAATAGCGGCTATAATTATAAAAAAATATCGCTCACAATCTCAGATAAATTCAAAATAGCACCACTCGGTGAAATTCAATATGATGTTTTTGGTGGAAGAATTTTCGGAACATTACCTTATCCACTGCTTGAAATTCATCCCGGCAATGAGTTTTTCTATTTCAACAAACATTCGTTCAATATGATGAATCGTTATGAATTTGTCAGCGATCGTTATGCCGGATTGAATATTGAACACAACATAGGAGGTGGCGTATTCAATTACATTCCTTATTTAAAAAAACTCAAGATGCGTCAATTCTGGACAGCCAAAGTGTTATATGGAAACCTTAGTGATGCCAACAAACTGCTCAACTTAAACAAAGGATATATCTTTCGCACATTGAATACAGACCCTTATATTGAATTAGGAACAGGCGTTTCAAATATTCTACAATTATTTCGTATTGACTTTGTATGGCGTGTTTCACCCAATCTATTGCCCAATGAAGGTCCGGATCGGTATTTTGGGATTTTTGGCAGTGTGCAATTCAAATTTTAATGATCTTTTCGATCACTCGTTGCCCTGATTAAATGGTTTCTACACTAAATTTAATCGTACTCCAAACCCATTTCAACAGATCAATGTTATTGTTGGGTAGCTGTATAAACAATAGCAAACGTATATGTCCCCGCAGGCATTGCCCAACCCGGATTACATTTATACTTCACCTTAAACTTCTGATCATTTCCATTTACACCATTCAGAATAATGTCTTTGTCGGATGTATTTAACGATCCATATCCTACGAATCCGGCAACTATGGAACCACCAGTGTTGTTACTTGTGACTTTTAACTGAACAGCATTGGAAGGAGATTGTGATGGATTGACATTTCCAGGTCCTACATAAGTGAAATTTGATAGGTCAATTTTTGCACCTACCTTGAAATTTTTATTTGAACGAACCCGCAATTCTTGTTCCCCCGACTCTACTCCGTTTGCATAATCATTTGCATCATTAAAACTCATACTGACCATACTTCCATTGGCTGAATTTGAATTGGTGAAGCTAATATCCAAAGCCGTAGTCAATGATAGCTGAATCGTTTGTTGTGCAGTACCCATTGCATTGCCGGTGGACACTTGTGCATATCCTACTTTGCTCATGCAAAAAACTATTGCGACTATGGTGAAAAACTTTTTCATTGATTCTGAGTAGCAAAAGTGGGTACGTCAATTTGATTCAGAAAATGAAGAAAGGCAATTAACAGATGGTTTACGAACGCTTAACCAACCGGTAACAACTCGTAGGTTATCCACTCAAACACAAGCTAATCTTTGAAAAAGGAAACTCTAAAAACCGATTTGAAGATCAGAAAAGGAGGAATCTACTAACTGGTAAGATACAACTGAAAGCTACCTAAATCTTAGGGACTAAAACAATTCGACTTTTGTTAAATAAACTTATTATCTCGAGCGGCTTTTATAGCATCAGCTTTTGAATGGACTTTTAATTTGCTATAGATATTTTTGATGTGAGATTTCACTGTTTCTAAATCAATAAAAAGCTCTTCAGCTATACGTTTCCTACCTTTTCCAGTAGCTATTAGCTCCAATATTTCAGTTTCTCGTTTCGTAAGTGGTGAAAGTTCATTTCGCTTAAAAGAAGCAATAACCATTCGCGCAATATTGGCACTCATTGGCCCACCGCCTTCCATTACTTCTTTGATAGATGAAATTATTTTTTCCGGAGAAGCGTTTTTAGTTAAATAACCAACTGCACCGGCTGCTAAAGCTGAAAATATATATTGTTCTTGCTCGTAAACAGTAAGTATAATGATGTGTAAAGTAGGTAACAGTCTTTTCAATTTTGCAATAGCCTCTATGCCAGAAATGCCGGGCAGCTCAATATCAAGAAGCAAGACATCAGGTTTATCCTGTACAATTTTTTTGGAAGCTGTTTCGTAGTTATGATATTTGCTTACAACCTTGATATTGGAATCTGAACCCAGCAAAAAAGTATAGCCTTCTCTGATGGTTTGATCATCTTCTATCAGACAAACTTTTATCTTCTGTTTTTGAATCATTTTGTGGGGCTTGAAACAAAAATCCAATAGCTTAATCAATTTCTTTACTACACTGTAAAACTATTTTTGCTTTTACATTCCAGAGCTGAAAATTAAACATTTCAATTGATAACAGCCAAATTGAGCTTAGCAAAAAATCGTCTGTTACATACCTTTTTGGTTGCTTAGTTTTGTGTCTTATGCTGAAGACGGTTTTAGAGCATATCGGAAAAATAGTGCTCATGCTAAAAGGCTCCTTAGCCAAGCCTGAAAATGCAAAAGTTTATTGGAAGGAATTTTTGGAACAATGTAACGATATTGGCATTCGTTCGCTGCCTATTGTTTTGATCATTTCTTTGTTTTTAGGCATGGTGTTAACCGTGCAAACTGCGTATCAATTAGTAAGCCCATTAGTGCCCAAACCTGTCATAGCAGGCATTGTTCGAGACTCATCTATACTTGAATTGTCACCCACAGTAATTTGTATTGTATTAGCTGGTGTGGTTGGATCAAAGATCGCTTCCGAATTAGGAAATATGCGTGTTAGCGAACAGATAGATGCACTTGAAATTATGGGAATCAACACCAAGACCTACTTAGTTTTACCAAAAATTGTTGCAGCACTCATCATGGTTCCATGCTTAATTATCATTTCAATTGCCGTGAGTATTTGGGGTGGATATATTGCCGGCATGTTTTCCAGTATCCTATCCAAACAACAATTTCAACAAGGATTAACACAAGGATTTTTACCCTACAATCTGTTTTTTGCTATGGCAAAATCTTTCACCTTTGCCTTTATCATTTCGACCATACCGGCATATTATGGTTATTATGTGAAGGGCGGTGCCTTAGAGATTGGACGAGCATCAACCACGGCCGTAGTTGTCAGTTGTATCTTGATCCTTCTGGCGGATTATCTACTTACCGTTTTATTGCTCTAATTAAAATTTATTCAGTTTTCAAATAGACGAATGACCTGTTGAGCTATTTGCTAAATAGTCCGACACAATACGATAGGCATTAAGGCTTACTGATTGTTTAATTTTTTTTGCATCCAGCCCTTCCGTTATAGGTTCTGGCAAATGATAGTTAAGGGATAATTGTAGTCTTTCATCTGTAAAAGTTTCGAAAATTACATGAATAGGATCTAAAACTCCAGTCGTTTCTTTCGCCATTGTTTTCAAATCAGAAATGATTTGTTGGACTACAGAATCAGAAATGCCATATTTCAAGGAAAATGTAAAACTAATGCGTGTTGTGTCGCTCTCCGTAAGGTTTTCAAGATTTTGGCCAATCAATTGCTTATTCGGAATTATGTACAAAGATCCATCGGCATTTCGAAGTCGAGTGCTTCTGAATCCGATACGCATGACCTTACCTTCAAGCGAGCCAAGACGAACATTATCACCAATTTGAAAAGGCTTATCCGTAAGAATAGTAAAGGCTGCAAAAAAGTTTTCAACGCTTTCTTTTGCTGCCAAAGCAATTGCCACACCACCAATTCCTAAACCAGTTATTAAAGCCGGAATATTTACATTAAAAACTGAACCTAAAATCCAAAAAATCCCAATCGTCCATAATAATAATTTGACAACTTCCTTGACTAATGGAAACAACTGCTCTTTATCCCGATCGTTGTTTGCAAATGCCTTTTCTAATTGCACTCGAAACAAAAACTCAATTACACGAGAAATTACCAAGACCAAAAAAAGAATCAACAAAAGCAGAAATAGCCTGTCTGCCACATCGCTAATTCGAATTTCCAAAAGCTGTTTCCCATGGTGTCGTCTAAAGATGACTACATTCAGAAACACATTCAATTGATTGATGGCAAGGTAATACATCAGCGTTTGCAACAACCATTCTGTTGGTTTTACTGTTAAATCTTGGAAAAGCTTACCATGTTTTTTATCGCTAAAACGCCGAGCTATGGCGGCATTCATCTTAGCAAGAAGAATGGAGAGTGGTCGTCTTAATAAAATTGTCCCCACAACTATTCCTACACACCAAAGAACACTGGAAAGATGCTCATGACCAATCTTTGATTCTATATATTCAACATCAATATTTAGAAAAATAGCCAACATAGCTTAGTCTATTAAAAATTCTATACTGAAACATTAAAATCGCGCAAAGCATCATTCAGACTGGTTTTCAAATCTGTCGAAGATTTTCTTTGTCCAATAATCAAGGCGCAACTAACCTGAAATTCTCCTGCCGGAAATTTTTTTGTATAACTACCTGGTATCACAACGCTACGTGCAGGGACACGACCTTTATACTCTTTCGGCTCAGCACCACTAACATCAATTATTTTAGTTGATTGAGTCAATACCACATTAGCTCCTAACACGGCTTCTCGTTCTACAATTACGCCTTCTACCACTATACACCTTGAACCGATAAAGCAACCATCTTCAATAATCACAGGTGATGCCTGAAGAGGCTCCAACACACCACCAATACCAACGCCACCACTCAGATGTACACCCTTGCCAATTTGCGCACAAGAACCTACCGTAGCCCAAGTATCAACCATCGTGCCTTCATCCACAAAAGCTCCGATGTTTACATACGAAGGCATAAGCACAACATTTCGAGCAATGTAGGAACCATAACGAGCAACCGCATGAGGAACAGCACGAACACCCAGGGTTGCATAATCTTGCTTGAGTAACATTTTATCATAAAACTCAAAAGGCTCTATACGCCAAGTCTGCATGGGTTGAATAGCAAAATAAAGAAGGATAGCTTGTTTAATCCACTGTTGCACTTCCCATCCATTCTCAGTCTGATTACAAACACGCAATCGTCCTTTGTCCACCTCTTCCATTACATCACGAACAGCCTGCTGATAGGTTTCGTTTTTTAGCAAATCACGGTTGTTATAGGCAGCTTCAATAAGTTGTTGTAAAGGCATGTTTATTTGTTTATTCCGGCACGAAATTAAGGTCATCAATTTGATTTGCGGAATGCGCTGTTCAACACTTGTTTTGATTATTTTACTCATGAGCTGTAGCAACAAACCCCAAAAGCCGCCACAGTCATTAACCTTACCGGAAATCAACCTCATAATTGCAGACAGTATTCACATTCCTGACAAATTAAACACCATATTTTTTAGCGTAACAATAACACCCAAAGGGAAAAACAATCAAGGCATTTATCAAGTGATTGTAAAATATGGCAACAATGATGCTGCAACAGAAATCACCATGCCTCAACCGGATTTACAACCAATCCTTAGAAAATCCTATAACCAAAGCTTTTTGATAGGATTTAATGCTGGGGACACTACATTTTATCCCTATTTTTTGATTACTGCTGAACGTGGGCAGACCGAAATGAAATACATTAAGTCTTATTCTTTCCGTTAAACTTCCTGTAGCAATTTTAGCCGACACGATGAGCCATTCTTGCTAAGCTACGATGTAGTAAACACATGTGGTAAGGAAATTTCGAACATAAGGTATATGATTGATAATTGGCAATTGCTTTCTGGGTTTTAAACCAAACTTGTATTTGTAAATTGGATTAATCAGATAGGGTTGTTTTGCCAATATTTTCATTCCATTATTGGTAATTATTTTTTCAAATCGTTCGATAGAAATCTGTGTGTCTTTTATTTCGAGTAGTTCATCAATAACCGGTTTAGGTTCTCCAAACATCTGTAAGATACCTTTGTACAGCGACTTTGGAAGAATATGATAATAGGGCAAAATGCTGGCAACCTTATTTTGACACACTTGCTGATGTCCACCAAAAGGCATATACCAAGGAGGAAAACCAAAGAAAATCTGTCCTTCATTCCTAAGGAAGTTTTTCAAGTAAGGGATAAACTTTTCTTGATTCGGAATATGCTCTATAGCATCTTTTAAAATGATCAAGTCGAAAAAGTGTTTATATTTTTCAATAAAGCTTGTATCATAAACATTTTGAAACAGAAACTGCATTTTGCCGGTAGTCACTTCTTGCTTCAAAAAGTCGTTTGCTAAATCAATCCTCAACGGATTAAGATCAACCCCTACACAATAGCATCCTGCTTCAGCAAAAGGCAACAAAACCCCCCCTTCACCACAGCCAATTTCCAACACCTTTATGTTGGTGCCTAATCGCATTGTCTGTTCAATAAACGGAAAGACGTATTTCCGAGAATTATCCACTTGTTGATCAAAACGGATTCGTTCGTCCTTATGTTGTTTTAGTGCCAAGGAATGTATTATTTGAAGCGGCTAAAATTAGTCTTTTGGAAGATTATCCTTACTTTCCAAAATATCTAATTGGCGACGAACGCTTTCATGATGAATTTTCTCGTAGAGATTCAGAATAAAATCAGGTGATAAATTTTGATTCTGTGCTTGATGACTTCTGGATTCCACGATTTCAGCCCATCTTTCCGGATTGTAAACCGGCATATTGCATCGCTTTTTTAATTTTCCCATTCTTTCAGATAATTCCATTCTTCTGGCTAACAGCTCAATTATTTCTGCATCTACCCCATCTGTCAATGCTCTTAAATACTCTAACTCATCGCTTGCCGTCATGTCTGTTGTACTGGCATTACGAATGACTAAACCTTTTAACAACGCAGCAAAAGTATCCGGAGTAATTTGTTGAGCTGCATCGCTCCATGCTGCATCCGGGTCAGGATGAACTTCAATCATCAATCCATCAAAACCCATATCCATAGCCTTTTGTGAGACTTCTGCCACTAATACTCTATTACCTGAAATATGGCTTGGGTCACAAATGATTTTTTTATCCGGCCTTCTTCGTTTTAATTCTATAGGGACAACCCAATTGGGAGGGTTACGATATTTTGACCCCGACTGATACGAGGTAAAACCACGATGAACAGCTAATACCTCAGCAATTCCGGCGCGTTCAAATCGTTCAATTGCACCTACCCATAAATCCACATCGGGTGTAACCGGGTTTTTAACCAATACAGGAATTTTGGCCCCTTTTATGGCATCGGCTAATTGCTGAACATGAAATGGATTGACGGTCGTCCTTGCCCCAATCCATACCGCATCAGCCCCAAATGCTAAAGCCAAAGAGACATGCTTAGGTTCTGCTACTTCCACTGCAAAAGGAAGCCCATATTGCTTCTTAGCTTCTGATAACCAACCTAATGCTTCTTCTCCGTTTCCTTCAAAATTACCAGGCCTCGAACGTGGCTTCCAAACACCCGCTCGTAACAGGGAAACGCTTGAATGGGTCAGAGATTCAGCAATAGAAAAAATTTGCGATCTCGATTCTGCACTACAAGGTCCTGCAATTAGAATAGGAGTTTGTTCCGTTTTTAAAAACGACATGATGCAAAAGTAAACCCCATAAACCTATCCGGATGATAGCAAGAAAAAAAAAATTAAAAATTTATTTAGATATTTGTCTAAATATCTAATCAACCGTGTACCAATTGTTCAAAGCACTCAACGATCCGACCCGTAGAGCTATGCTTGAAGCCTTGAAGAAAAAGGATTTAACTGCCGGTGAAATTGCAGACCTATTTGATATTAGCAAGCCGAGTATTTCCTATCACCTCGACATTCTCAAGCAAGCCGGAATAGTAGAGGCTGAAAAGCAAGGACAATTTATTCTGTATTCACTTAACACAACCGTTGTCGATGAATTACTCAATTGGTTATTACAATTTAAAAAGAAAACAAAATGAAAAATTCAGTTCAACATTTCCTTGTTTGTTTCATTGCCCTAACGCCACTCATCTATCTTGGAACAATCTGGAATCATTTACCAGCAAGGGTTCCCACCCATTTCGACATCAATGGAACGCCTAATGATTATAGCTCGCGCTCCTCACTATGGCTCATTATAGGGTTCTTATCCATTGTCAGTATCGGTATATATTTTCTGATATTTTACATCAATAAAATTGACCCTAAACGAGCTAACAAAGGTGTGCCGACCGGTTTGCGAAATATTGCACGTGGAACCACTGTCTTTATGGCTTTGTTAGGTATTTTAATGCTTCGTTCCAGTCTGCATCCGGAACAGTTAGACAACATTCGATATATACCGACTCTGATTGGATTATTATTCCTGTTTTTAGGCAATTATATGTTTCGGGTGCGTCCCAATTATTTTGTAGGATTCAAACTCCCTTGGACACTATCCAGTAATTACAACTGGAAAAAGACACATCAAATAGCCGGAATTCTTTGGTTTTTAGGTGGGCTTTTTATAGCCATTCTTTCATTTTGGGAGATCTGGTTAGATCGGTTATTTCTGCCTATTGTTCTTCTGATTGTAATAGTTCCAATTGCCTATTCTTTTTCTTTGTTTCTTCGAAGAAAGGACATACCTGGATATTTTGATGAAGAAAATAAACGGGAAGAAAATTCCTGAAGCATCTTTGCACCCGAAATGAAACATTTGCCTGAAATTGCCGAATTAAAAGAAGGTGGCGTATTGTTGATTGACAAGCCCCTTCATTGGACATCTTTTTACGCGATTAGCAAAGTGCGCAAATTGATTCATGCAAAAATTGGACACGCCGGCACATTAGACCCTTTAGCTACCGGGCTTCTCATTTGTTGCACCGGAAAGTTTACCAAGAAGATATCCGAGTTTCAAGCACTCCCGAAAGAATATACCGGCATTATTCATTTAGGTGCAACAACACCAACTTATGATTTGGAAAGTGAACCACAAGATTTTAAATCCTTGGAGGAAATTTCAGAAGCACAGATTTTAGAAGCTACAAAAAAATTCATAGGCACCATCTCGCAAATCCCCCCTATTCATTCTGCCATAAAACAAGATGGAAAGCGGGCTTATGAATTAGCAAGAAAAGGAGAAGAAATACAATTAAAACCACGCCAGATCAGCATTTCAGCATTTGAAATTACCGAGATAAAACTACCTGAAATTCATTTTCGAGTTGCCTGCAGCACCGGCACTTATATTCGATCACTCGCTAACGATTTTGGTGCTACGCTTGGATGTGGTGGTTATTTACAAGGTCTAAGAAGAACAAAGATTGGCGACTTTTTAGCAGATGAAGCCTATACACCGGAACAATTAAAAGTACAGTGGTTCGATAGTCAATCTTAATCACAAAAAAAACTCCGATTCAATGACCGGAGTTATAAAATCAAATTTTCAAACAGAAAGTAAAACTTAGTATTCATCTTCGTTAAAAAAGAAATCTTCCTGAGTAGGATAGTCCGGCCAGATGTCTTCAATACCTTCATAAATTTCACCCTCATCATCAAGCTCCTGAAGGTTTTCAACTACCTCAAGTGGCGCACCGGAACGGATAGCAAAATCTATCAGTTCATCTTTTGATGCCGGCCAAGGTGCGTCTTCCAGATGCGAAGCAAGTTCTAACGTCCAAAACATATTAAAATACCTTAGTTTTAATTTTTAATTCCGCAAATGTAAGCGTTCAATTCACAAATACAAATTTTCTTTACCACCACACCTAAAAATAGGAGCAAATCTTGAATTCAGAATTAGTTATTCTCTATGATTCAAAAAAAGAAAGAAAAAATAAAGATTCTGCTATCAAATCAATACATAAAGTGGAACACTCTATTTTTACAACATGCTAACAGCACAACACCTATTCAAGAAATATGGTGAACTTTCCGTGGTAAATGACGTTTCGTTATCTGTTTCGAAGGCGGAAATTGTTTCTATCAATGGGCCTTCCGGTGCAGGGAAAAGCACATTACTACATTTGCTTGGAGGCTTAGATAAGGCTGATTCGGGCAGTGTTCTCATTGAAGGAATAGATCTGTTAAGCTTACCATCCAAAAAACAATCCATATTCCGCAATCAACGCATTGGGTTTGTGTTTCAGTTCCATCATTTGCTACCCGAATTTACGGCTCTTGAAAATGTTTCCATTCCTCTTTGGATTGGGAAAAAAGGAAATCGAGAAGCAATGAAAATATCTGCCGACATGCTTTCACTGGTTGGTTTAGAGTCACGCATAAACCATAAGCCATCCGAATTATCAGGAGGGGAACAACAGCGAGTTGCCATAGCCAGAGCATTGGTTACCAAACCAGCTATTGTGTTAGCTGATGAGCCTACGGGCAATTTAGATAGCGTAAACGCCCAATCGGTACACGAACTTTTTTTAAACCTTCGCAAAGAGTTGCAACAAACGTTTGTGATGATAACCCATAATGATGCATTAGCAGCACTTACTGACAGAACGCTTACAATGCGAGATGGGAAAGTGGTTTCTGAGCATGTTCATTAAAAAAGAAAGAGAAGGGCGCGGAAAATAGTCTAAACATTTGAAAAGAAAATTTGCAGAAAGAAATTTATTCTCTTTTGCAATTTGGTAAAAAGTATATTTTTGCCCCATAAAATCAAATTGCATAGCCATGTCTGAAATTGCAAATCGCGTAAAGAAAATTATTGTGGACAAACTGGGTGTGGACGAATCGGAAGTAACACCGGAGGCAAGCTTTACTAATGACCTCGGTGCAGACTCTCTGGATACCGTTGAGTTAATCATGGAGTTTGAGAAAGAGTTCAACATCTCAATTCCTGATGAACAAGCTGAAACCATTACTACGGTTGGTCAAGCAGTATCTTACCTCGAAGAACACGTAAAGTAATTTTTTTTCGATCTTTAGCATCCAAACTTTGTAAATGAATTTACGGTTAAAGCGCGTTGTCGTTACCGGTCTCGGTGCCCTTACTCCGTTGGGCAATACAGTCCCTGAATATTGGGATAATCTGATCAATGGTGTATCGGGCGCCGATTTCATTACAAGCTTCGATGTAACGAAGTTTAAAACGAAATTTGCGTGTGAGTTGAAGGGCTTCAACCCTGAAAACTTTATGGAGCGAAAAGAAGCTCGAAAGCTTGATCGCTTTTCACAAATTGCCGTAGTGGCTGCCGATGAAGCTGTGCGTCATGCAAGGCTGACAGATGAAGGCATAGACCACGATCGAGTGGGTGTAATTTGGGCATCCGGTATCGGCGGAATGATAACCTTCATTGAAGAGATGAAAGGCTTTTTTTCCGGTGATGGCACACCTCGTTTCAATCCTTTCTTTATTCCTAAACTTATTTTGGACATTGCCTCCGGGCATATCTCCATGAAGTATGGATTTAGAGGCCCCAATTTTGCTACCGTAAGTGCTTGTGCATCCAGCACGAATGCCTTGATAGATGCCTTTAACTATATTCGCTTAGGGAAAGCCGATGCAATTATTTCTGGTGGATCAGAGGCCGTTGTAACGGAATCTGGAATAGGGGGATTTAATGCAATGAAAGCCTTATCTGAGCGCAATGACGATCCTAAAACTGCCAGTCGTCCTTTTGATAAAGATCGCGATGGATTTGTATTAGGTGAAGGCGGCGGTGCCATTGTTTTAGAAGAGTTGGAACATGCTCAAAAACGTGGTGCAACTATCTATGCTGAAATGGTAGGCGGTGGAATGAGTGCAGATGCTTATCATCTTACAGCTCCTCATCCTGAAGGATTGGGTGTTATCAATGTGATGAAAAATGCTTTAGATGATGCACAAATGCTACCTGAAAATATTGACTACATCAATGTTCATGGTACATCTACCCCACTTGGAGATATTGCCGAATTAATCGCCATTCAAAAAGTATTTGGCGAACACGCCTATAAGCTTAATATCAGCTCTACAAAATCTATGACCGGACACCTTTTGGGTGGTGCAGGAGCCATAGAAGCGGTAGCAACGATAAAAGCGGTCATGCACGATATTATACCTCCAACCATCAATCATTTTATAGATGATCCGGGTATAGATTCCAGATTCAATCTAACGTTTAGTAAGGCACAGCATAGACCTATTCATGCAGCCTTGAGCAATACGTTTGGATTTGGGGGGCATAACGCATCAGCCATCTTCAAAAAATACGAAGAATAAAAGGTGGGGCGGCTAACCTCACGGCTTCTCAATTATATTTCTGGCAGCAAACCCTTAGCGCTGCAATTAGAGCATTTACTGGGCTTTCGTCCGGTACATCTTCCCTATTATGAACTTGCATTGATGCACCGTTCAAAAATAGATGATCATAATCAAAACAATGAGCGACTTGAGTTTTTAGGAGATGCTATTCTTGGCTCGATAGTTGCCGAATATCTCTTCAAAAAATATCCCAACCAACAAGAAGGTTTTCTAACAGAAATGCGCTCTCGCATTGTGCGCCGCGAAACACTAAACAATGTTGCACTTCGAATGGGGTTGAACAAATTGGTGCAATTCAATCAAAATGACAGGGGATTAGGAAGAAGCCATATATTTGGAAATGCGCTTGAGGCATTAATAGGCGCAGTGTATTTAGATATTGGCTTTACACGTACTCGCACTTTCATTCTTCGGCAAATAATAAAGACATACATTGACCTTGACCAAATGGAAGCTACCGATACAAATTACAAAAACCAGCTACTCAGTTGGGCGCAAAGAAACGCTTATACCTTGTCTTTTGAAACTATTGAAGAAAAACAAGAAGGATCCAGAAAAGTATTTTCAGTTGGCATTTTGCTCAATGGGAAATTATTGACTACCGGCAACGGATATACTAAAAAAGATGCCGGACAAGTGGCTGCTCAAAAGGCATTAGAACAGATCAAGACACTATCCGAATAAAATACGCTATTATACTATTCCTTTCTGCTTTGTCAGCTCATTCGATGATTAATTTCTTCACAAGAACACCGCCCGTTTTCGATATAAATTTAGCAATATATAAACCTCGTGGTAAATCATCTATCTGAACGGTGGTGGAAGTGTTGCCGTCAAGAGGTATGAAGCGAACTATACGTCCCTCAGAAGAAATGATTTCAGCCCTTCCTTCCGTTGCCGATTTTACTTGTAAGGTTGCTGTTGCCGGATTGGGATAAAGCGAAAACCAAATTGGCTTAGACATATTTTGAACACTTGTTGTCCAATTTCCTATACGGTTCAGGAAAATACTCGGTAGGGTTGACGATGTTGGGGGCATGGTATTGTTGGATGACGGTCCCCAATAATTGCCCCCAACAAGCGTAACATGTCGGGATAACGGTAAGACGAAGTAAGCTTCGTCTTTTTGTGGACTGCCCATCACACGGCGACCGGTAATGTTGCCAAAGGTATCGAACCGCATCACCAAGGCATCATTAATATAGAGTGGATTGTACAACGTATCTACCAAATAACCATCTTTTTTCAGTGCTATACCCGATGCCCATAATTGACCATCTGCATCTGCTTCAAGTCCGGTGAGAAAAACAGGGTTGCTATGTGAAATGGTGTCTGTATTGTAGTGGCATTTCTGCCAAAGGATATTTCCATCAAAATCCATTTTTAACAACCAAAGATTTTCATTATATAACATTTTTGGATTACTGATTGCTCCTTGAACATCGCCATCGTTTGACATTGTTGTGCCAAAGGCGTACCAAGCATTTCCATTTCCTTTGCAAACTGCGGAAAGAACGACATCTATATGACTGCCGCCAAGGCATTTGTGCCATTCTTTTGTGCCATTGGCATCTAATTTAACCAACCAGATATCGCAATATTTACCCACTCCGGTGCCATGAAAACCGGTGGCATCATAATCGTTAGACTTGGTGGTGCCTACTAAGAGGTAGCCGCCATCCGGTGTGAGTAATATTTTGTCCAAATTATCTTCATAACTGCCACCCAACACTTTGCCCCATTGCTTGTTCCCATTGCTGTCTATTTTAAAGACAAACACATCATACTCAAAGGCTGCCCCATAGTGTTTGTCCACCTCACCGCCAGCACCAATAGGTTGACCATACATGAGTACTCCTCCATCGGGGGTCGGAATGCTGAAGTTTAATTGACTGGTAACATTATACCTTTTAGACCACAGTACTTTGCCTGAAGCATCTGTTTTCCGAGCACCCCAATGGTTGTCGCCATAAGTGGTCGTTTCCAAAAAGCAATTGCCGGCAACCGGAAAAATATCCTGAATATTTATACTGGCCGTATCCACATCATCATAACACCGAACCCATTTTACATTGCCCAACGAATCTACACCAATAAAATATTTATATAGACCACCCGCAGATTTAGGGTTCGTGCATATCGTTATCTTCCGAACATGCCCACAGTTCAAAATAGCCCCGCCATCATTGGTTCTTAGATATTTATAGCCGCCTAAACTAAAATCTTCGTGCATAAAGCAGCCCGGATTACTTCCCGGACAAAAGCGCTCACTACTCAATATGGCAAGATTGGGAATAGGGGTTTGCCCATCAGACTGATGCCCCGATAGACATCCTATGGCTATCAGCAAACACCGAAATAGAAATACGGTATTAAGAGATGATACATTCATATTGACTTCCTTTTTTTTAATGTGCAATAACTAATGTTCCGGTGTGTCGTATCTTGATGTCCTTTTTTATTTTCCACAAATAGGCCCCTGAAGATACATTTCTGACATCCCACACATACTGGGTATTATTGGTGGGCAGGATGGTTTGACTGACCGTGGAATTTTGAATGGTCAGCGTTGCGCCGTTGGTGATGCGAATGCCGGTACGAATATATTGGTCGCTGCTCCAGATCGTGTCGCTGCTTACCTCCTCCTGAGGCAAGGGTGTTATATCTCCTACCATAGGCGAGCCATTGTCTGACCGCAACAAATCTGTCTCCCAAATGCCTCGACCAAAACTGGCAATTCGCAGCTTTCCCGCACAATAATTAAGGCTCATGTCCTGAACTAAAAGTGTGGGCAAACCGGCATTAAAACAGGTCCATGTTACCGATGCGTTGACGAACTGTGCCGTTAACGCGGCTTGAGGATTGAAGGTGGAAAAATCGCAACGGAATACACCGACATCCGTACCCAAATATAATTGCCTAAGCCCCTCGTGATAAACAAGCTTGTTGGCAGGCAAGGCCGGCAGTCCATCCGAAATATCTACCCAGGTATCGCCAAAGTCAGCAGAATAGTAAACCCGGTTTTTGCCGGAAGGCAAAGAATTGAGTGCGCCCCAGTCTATGCCGCCAAAGCAGAGAAACAGTTCCGCCGGATTGTCCGGATTGATGACCACATCGTTAATCTGCGCCCATCCGACATACGCCGGAGTTATATTGACCCAATCGGTCTGTGTACTATCAGAAGACAAAATATAGGTTTTGCCCGTATCCGAAGGAAGCTCTAAGTTTTTGACCCGATATAGTTTCCCATTCCAAAGAGCATTGGGATCTTTGGGATCGTAGGTAAGAATGCCGTTCGCATTTATGGTAGAGGCACCGCCACGATAGGCCAGATAGGCCATGTTTTCCCAGCCTGCCTTTTCCGGAATAATCCATTTGTTGACACGACAATATCCCCAATCAACATTGCTCAAAGACATATCTTGTTCCGATTTGTCATAAGGCACATGTCCACGGGGGAATTTTTGAAAAAGTGGAAGCCAGTCTTGGGCATCATTTTCATTCATCTCCTTAGTCCAAACACGAAAATATCCTGCCTGTTGCCGGTTTTGGTTGTTGTAAAGCAGAGGTCTGTGTGCATTGACATTGGAAGCATAGTTGTTTGAAAAAATGCCATCAATCGGATGCGCCATAAACCCAAAGCCTATGTTGCTATTGGTAAAATAGGTCGTTTGACACAGCTCCGGAAAATTAATCCCAATCATGGCGTGCTTTGTGCCATGACGAGCAAAAGAAGACAAATACGCATCACCAAACGGTTCTAACGCAATCCATCTCGGCGTTCTATTTTTTAAGTAAGTGTTGCCTCCATTGTCCTGCGCCCCTCCCATCAGGGTGTGTTCATTGTCTTCCGGTTGTGATAGTCCATAAAACTGTGTTATGCAAATCCCATTTCCCGTGATACTTTTAAAATAAGGAGATGCGGCATCCTTGCGCACAATACCCCCGTCTGTGCCGCCTATCACCACATCATTACCCAAACTGTCTGATGAAAAAATAGTCAATGCCCGCCCGTCCGCATGAACCCAATTGCCCAAATTGTCAAATGTTTGAAACTCATCTATCGTCCGGTAAAAACTTTGAATTCCGTCATGAATGGCCAAATAAGCAATGTGGCTATTGGAGGGAGAAATTTCCAACTTATCGTAGTTGATGTTATCTGCAAGTACCGTTGGTAAACTTCCGCCCATCAACACTTTGGCAGCAAGGGAATATGTATTATTTGACTCTGCCAAAAAATAGAGTTCATCATTTGAAGACACACTAAAGTCTAACACCCCCCGCTGCTGTCGAAATTGAAAAGGAGTGCTAAATCCAAGCACATAATCTGCCCACTGCCCGCTTTGTATATTGTAAGTCCAATAGCGTATTTTGCCACTCGTATCATCTCCCATAACCACCATGGTTTGATTGTTTGCTTTTGCAAACTCTATATCGCGAAGCCTTAGCCCGCCAATGGCATTCATGCTTTGCGGAGTAATAAGAGTCCATCCGGCATTGCCGCCCTGTTTCAAAAATACCTTGCTCCCGAAAATAGCAAAAAGATTGCTGGTTCCGGGCATGTACGCTAAATCAGTTGCCATTTCTGAGATGCCATAGGAATTGATAACACCGGTAGAAAGCTGATTGAGTGCATGATCCTGTTGCCAGGTCTTCCCACTGTCTTTACTCACAATTACACCGGTGGTGTAAGACCAGCCTTTCTCCCTTCCGCCAGCATCCACACATACGCCTGTGTTCAAATAAATTGTTTCGGGATGAACCGGATCAACCGCAATATGATAAATACCCATCGTTGCCGGAATAGCAATAAATGAATTATCTGTTTTATTCACCCAGTTTATTCCGTTATCGTGCGTTTCCCACAAACCACCGCTTTGAGCACCGGCAAAAATATGATTCCCATCCAGTGGATCAATCCAAACACTCTGAACTCGACCACTCGCCTCATAACTTCCATAACTATTTAGATAAGGACCAAGACATTGCCAGTTTCCCTGAAAAGAAGTATTCGCTTGTTGGCAGTACAACTGCTTGTTGGCAACAAACTGATTATAGGCTTTGTTCCATGCCTGTGAAAGGGGGGTGCCGATAGGTGCATTAGAAGAAATACGATTGTTTACATAGTCAATATGACGAGTGAGGGAATGTAGATACCCGCCCTCACTGCTGTCTTGCGGAGATTGCAGCGCTAAATTTACAACGTAGTCTTGCGCCTTCAGGTGAAAAGGACGACTACTATTGACCGTAAGCGAATCCGGAAATTGGTTGTTTACCGATTGGGCTTCGGTGTGAACAGAATTAACAACACTCATCAAAAGAACAAAAAGAATAGGTTTCATGGAGGGCATTTATTTAAATAATCAAATCATCACTTTACATAAACCGAAATTACAAAAAAATTAACAAACATAAGTCACCCCCCCCCTTCTGAGAAAAACAATCATAATCCTCTTAGGCATGAAAATAGTAAGTGAGCTATAACACAACTCACCCTCCAAAGCAATAAGCCTGCTGTTTGTTTTTAGAGCATATATCTCAATCCGTTTGGGGAAACTTGCTACCGTACTTGCTGCATTTCAACCAATCTTTTGTACGCGCCATTTTTGTTAATCAAATCCAGATGAGTGCCTCTTTCGATGATTTGCCCTTTTTCCAAGACTATGATTTCATCTGCATGACGGACAGTGGATAGCCGGTGTGCTATTACCAGACAAGTTCTGTTTTTCATCAGCGAGTTGATAGCTTCTTGAACCATACGTTCGCTTTCTGTATCAAGAGAAGAAGTTGCTTCGTCTAAAATAAGAATGGGTGGGTTTTTAAGTACGGCACGTGCAATCGTAATTCTTTGGCGTTCGCCGCCAGAGAGTTTTGTGCCACGATCACCGGCAACGGTTTCATAACCTTCTGACTTTGATTCTATAAACTTATCAGCGTGGGCAATTTGTGCTGCTTCCTTCACTTGTTCTAAATTTGCACCACCACTTCCCAGCGTAATGTTGTTATAAATTGTGTCGTTGAACAAAATTGGGTCTTGGCTGACAACCCCCATCAATCGGCGCAGATCGAACAAACGATAGTTCTTTACGTTTTCACCATCAATCAATAACTCACCGGAGCTTACGTCATGAAAGCGAGGAATCAGATCAACGAGTGTGGACTTTCCTGCACCTGAAGCACCCACAAGGGCTACCGTTTTCCCTTTCTCAACTACCAAATTTACACCTTGCAAAATATGTTTTTCTCCATAAGAAAAGGAAACATTCCGAAACTCAATAGACCGCTCAAAATCCTTGATAGACATCGCATCAGGTATATCTTTGATGGTTGATTCGGCTTCTAATAAATGTTCGATTCTTTCCAGAGCAGCAGACCCTTTTTGAATGTTGAAAAAGGAAGTGGATAAATTCTTAAATGGATTGATGATTTGAGTAAACAGAACAATGTACAATAGAAATTTTTCGGGCGTTAGGGGCGATTGGTTTGAAAAAATTAGCTGGCCACCATACCACAACACAACGCTCACTATCAATACACCCAACGTTTCTGAAAAGGGCGAAGCAAGTTCTCGTCTTGCTGCAATTTTATTGCGAGTGCGGAATAGATAATTATTGATTTGCATAAAGCGCAAATGCTGATGCTTTTCCGCACTAAAAGCTTTTACCACTCGCATTCCAACCAATGTTTCATCTATTACTCCTAACATATTAGCGAGTTGTTCTTGAGCAATATTTGAAGACTTTTTTAGCGATTTTCCAATTCGCCCAATTATCAATCCGGAAATAGGTAAAAAAAACAATAGAAATAAAGTGAGCGTAGGGCTAATAAAAATCATGTAGCTAAGGGTAATCAAGATGGCGAAGGGTTCCCGAAAAATCACTTCAAGTGTTGCCATGATGGATAACTCCACTTCATTGATATCGTTTGTCATCCGCGACATTAAGTCCCCTTTCCTTTCTTCCGTAAAGAAGCCAATCGGTAAGGATAAGGTCTTAGTAAAAATATCATCTCGCAATCTTCTCAAGACTGCATTCCTTATAGGGTTCAAAATGTACTGAGCTAAATAAATGCATAGGTTTTTAAGTAAGGTAAAAGCGACTACAGCAATACAGATATAGCCCAAAGCTTGCAGTTTTCCTTGAGCAAGAACTAATTTTTGAACCTCATCTGACACCCTACTCAACAGATCCATTTTTCCGGATAGTTTTTCGTTTGCATTATCTCTGAAAAGTACTTGCAACACAGGTGCCAACATGCTGAAGGAAAACAAACCAAAAAGGATGGCCAACAAGTTGCTAAAAAAATACAAACTAATGTTTGCCTTATAGTCGCTCAAATAGCGAAAAATACGGGAGAGTTTTCTCATCGTTGATTATTCAATAGTGTAGGACATGTTTCCATCCTTTTCATCTTTTAGAATGATACCGAAAGCTGCCAGTTTATTTCTAATTTCATCAGAGGCAGTCCAATCTTTACGCTTTCTTGCATCCTTTCTAATATCTATTAATACTGACATGGCTCTATCTAATTTATCGCCTTGTGTTTCTTGAATGGATTGTAGCCCCAAAATATCTTCAAGATATGCTTTGAAAGCCTTATTCAGCAAGTCTAAAGTGGTGATGCTTAACGCCTCTTTTGCAATTTGTCCACCCTTGATTCCATTCACTATCGGCACTAATTCAAACAAGGTAGCAATGACCTGAGCTGTGTTCAAATCGTCGTTCATGCAATCATCCAAGGTGGCAATCATTTGTTGAACGCGACTATCTAAGGTTTTATCCGAAGCTGTTGATCCGGTTAGCTGTTTTAATGTTTCGTATGCTTCCCACAGTCTTTTCAATCCTTTTTCGGCTGCCTGCAATGCTTCGTTTGAAAAGTCAAGTGTGCTACGGTAATGTGTTTGCAAAATATAGAACCGAACAACCATTGGGTGATAGGGCTGTTCGAGTAAGGGGTGTTGACCACTAAACAATTCAGTCAATTTGATCACATTATTGTAGCTCTTACCCATCTTTTTTCCGTTGATGGTAATCATATTGTTGTGCATCCAATAGCGCACCGGTGCATGACCATGTGCAATGGTGCTTTGGGCTATTTCAGACTCGTGGTGTGGAAATTGCAAGTCCATTCCTCCTCCATGTATATCAAAAACATCGCCTAAATATTTAGCACTCATGGCAGAGCATTCGATATGCCAACCTGGAAATCCCTCTCCCCACGGGCTTTTCCATCGCATAATATGTTGTGGTGGCGCACTTTTCCATAAGGCAAAATCTGTTTTATTTCTTTTTTCATCCTGCCCTTCTAATTCGCGGGTTGTTTCCAAAAGATCATCTAAAACTCGTCCGGACAATTTACCATAAGGATATGTTTGAGCATATTTTTTTACGTCAAAATAGACGGAGCCATTTACTTCATACGCATAGCCCTCGTTTATGATTTTTTCAATCATGCTTATTTGTTCAATGATGTGGCCAGTAGCCGTGGGCTCAATACTGGGCTCAATTGTATTAAATAAGCGCATTCCCCAATGAAAAAGATTAGTATATTTCTGCACTAATTCCATTGGTTCCAATCGTTCTAATTTTGCCTTATCTGAAACTTTATCTTCTGCTTCTCTACCCTCTTCTTCAAAGTGTCCGGCATCGGTTATGTTTCGCACATAACGAACGCGATAACCTAAGTGCAAGAGATATCGGTTCACCACATCAAAAGTGATGTAGGGGCGAGCATGTCCTAAGTGTGACTCACCGGAAACAGTTGGTCCGCAAACATACATTCCGGCATATCCGGGAACGATGGATTTAAATAATTCCTTTTCGCGGGTATAAGAATTGAAAATTTTAAAGTTCGACATGAGAAAATTTGTTCTGCTCACCTTCTTGCGTCAAAGCGCATCCTTGTGGATTGCAAAAATAGCTTAGTTGGCTTTATGGTTCACCATTTGAAAATTGGCAATAACAGCACTATGATCTGACCAATTTGAAAACCTTGTTTTGAATGCCTTTATCTTAAAATCGGTTCCGGAATAAAAAAGATGATCTATTCTCAGGGTTGGGACAATCTGATTGTATGTACGACCCAATCCTTGCCCTAATTCAGCAAACGCATCATTTAAATTCCCTCGAATAGTAGTGTATGTATAAGAAAATGGCAAGTCATTAAAATCTCCGCAAATAATGACTGGATAAGGGCTTTGATCAATTAATGCACGTGCTTTTTCGGCCTCTTCTGCTCTATGGATATAGGCTTCGTTAAACTTCCACATAAACGAACGAGACTTGATAAGGTCGCCTTTATTTTGTTCATATTTCACCCCTTCAATAACGGCTTTATCTTCATCGCTTAATCCAAAAGAATGTAGGTGCATTACCCCAAAGCGAATCACCCGTCCCTTTATATTGATATCAGCTTCTACCAAATAAATATACGTGCTTAATTGATGTGCTTGATATTGTACTATTGGATAGCGCGAAAAAATGGCAGTACCAATATCTACTTGAGTGCCGTAACTATTATCTATATTAAACCGGAAAAATGAATAATGCCCATTATTGATAATAGTTTTAGTATAGTCCTTTCTTTTATTATCAACGGGTTTTCCATATTCTGGCATACATAGAATGTCGGGTTGCTCTTCCTGAAGAACCTTAACAATGCCGAGGGCATGTTCCTTTTCATGCGGACTATTGAAAGTACCCATTGCATGAACATTCCAGGTCATGAGCTTAAAAGAAAGTGAATCATTTTCCCAAATGTTTTTGGAAAAATAATGATAACCGAAAACAGCCGGAATCATTTTAAAACAAAACAGAAGAATGGCTAAGGATAAAAGAGAAAACCACTTCCCGTTATTTGAGAATAGCCAGAATATTACAAATCCCATATTTACCACTAAGGCAAAAGGAGTAGTGAGGCTAAACAATGCAATATATCGTTGTGCACTTGGCGGTGTGATAGACGCATAATGGCAAAGAAAAAGCCACAAAACAACGCCTATGTTGCACAATAGTGCCACATTATGAAGGAGTTTACCGATGATTGATTTTACGTCTTTTTGCAAGGTGAATCTTAATCTTTACCTGCTCTAAATAAAATTTCCTTTTCATCTCGCGATAGGGATTGATATCCCTGATCATTAATCTTGTCTAATATCTCATCTATTCTTTGCTGTGAAATTCCCTGCTTGGGTTCATACATGGTTCGTAGAATTTCAATTCTTCTTTTACTTTTTTTCTCTGCCATCTCCTTTTCATCTGGGGTTGAAAACCGTTGTAGTTTTTCAAGCAAACCATAAATCCATTCGCCCGGTCGAGCATTTCCTTTCAAGGCAAGGGCATAAACCAGTCCGGTCAATATACCGCCACCGCACAATGCAAGGGCAGAAATTTTGTGTACAGGCAAATAGATAGCCATATTCAGCACTATAAAAACACTCACTATCAACGCAAGTGGAATACCAAAACCAGGAGAAATATGTACTCGATAATTAGGTGCTAAAGTGAGGGCTGCTACCCCTAATGCGATGACACCTGCTTGCGATCCTAGAAAATAATTTCCGGCTACTAAGGAGCCATCTAATCCGGCACTGGAAGAAACCAGATAGCATCCACCTCCTATTAATAATGCAAATACGAAAAGTGGAACGACTTGTTTGTAGTTTGATATATTTTGTAATACAGAAGCAAAAAGATAGAGCCAAATCACGTTACTGATCCAGTCAAAAAAACCGGTATGAACCCAACCATAAGTAAATAAAGTCCACCATTTATGTTTCCAAACAGCAAATGCAGGAAGTCCGATATTCGGAAAGGTCAAAGCAAAAACTTCTTCTTTTGCCTTACCCATAATCAACATAAAAACGCGGGCAAAATGAAAGGCAATAAAGCCAATGCCCGTTGCTACAATCAATTGTAACGCACCGTTTTGTTGGTATGGCGGAATAAGTGGAGGTGCAGATTTTCTAAATGCGGTTTTCATCATAAGGTCAAAAGAATCGGTTTCGAATTTGTTTATTCCATACTTTCAAAAGAATGAAGGCAACCAACATGCCACCTAAATGGGCGAAGTGTGCAACATTATCTCCGGCTGTATTTTTCACACCTAAATACAATTCAAAAAGTGCATAAAATGCTACAAAGTATTTAGCTTTAAGGGGGAAAAGAAAATAGATATAAAGCAAGGTGTTGGGGAATAAATAGCCAAAGGCAAATAATATCCCAAAAACCGCACCTGATGCACCTACTGTAGCTTCGTTAATAATTTCACTATAGTATTTACTAATGAGTGTTACAGAATGAGGCGCACACTCTATGCAAGATGGGTTGGAACGCCAATAAGCTTCTAATTGCTTAAAAGGAGCAAAATTGTCTAAATTATTTTGTTGAATAAACAAAAGATATTTGTCGAGCGTTACGTTTTGTTGGTAGTTGTAAAAAGCGGTTTCAAAAGTGTGAAACTCATACCCCAACACGCCCAAATGCAGCAAAGCTGCTCCCAATCCACAAACAAGATAAAAAGTAAGAAAGCGTTTAGCCCCCCAAATATTTTCCAAAATACTGCCAAACATCCACAGGGCAAACATATTGGAGAATAGGTGTAGTAACGTAAGATTTAAGTCATACGGGCTACCGTGCATAAACATGTGCGTAAGCAATTGCCAAGGCTTATATAGAGGTGAATGCCAATAGTGCAAACCCAAATAATCGGATAGGTCAATTCCCATTTGCCCCAATACATATTGCAGCAGCACCATTAATGTATTAATGATGATTAGGTTTTTTACAATAGTGGGTAATATCTGAAAACGGCTCGGTCTGAATTCCTGCATGATGCTTCTCTAATTCCTGTATGTGCAAAAAAGTTGTAGGGCGGTCAAAATTAAAGGGAAAAGTTGTTCCGGTTGTGGTAAAAGTTGAGTCTGATACTAATTGTTGAAAGTTATGTTTGTTGGCGCATTGCTGTACCGGCTTCCAAAAGTTCGAGTACCTTTTCTTGTTGCAACATTCGAAACCCTATTCGGTCTTTCGAAATACCGTCTTTTAATTGATAAGTGAACCGATAGTCTCCTTGAAGTGATAAATCTGTTTCAAAATATTGGAAAGAAATCTCTTTTTTATGAATAAATTCCTGTGCAACTTCATATAAATGGGTTGACAAAACCATAATGTGATTTTTATGAAGCAATAATCTTTGCACAACTGCCTTAGTACAATCAAAAGCATCGTGTACGTTGGTACCTTTAAATAATTCATCCATCAACACGATATGTGTTTTAGGAGATTGGATTTTTTCAGCTGTTTGTTTCATTCTTTTTATCTCAGCAAAAAAATAACTCTCACCTAAGATCAAATTGTCTTCAATGTGCATATTGGTAACTATGCCATCCATAAAACTAATTTGCAAAGATGTTGCCGGAACACCCATGCCTAAATGTGCCAAAAGTGCCGCTACGCCTAATGTTCGCATAAACGTTGTTTTACCAGACATGTTAGCACCGGTCAGAAACAAAAAATTTCTTGAGGTATCAAAATGTATATCGTAGGCAATAGGTTGTTGCAACAATGGATGAATTAAAGCAGTTCCACTGAGTAAGATTTCATCAGAAGGCGAAAGGGTGGGAAAATTCCAGTGGTATGAAACAGTAGCAACTGACATAGAATGCCAACAATCCAAAAGCGCATAAATTTTTATCAATCGGTAAACCATTGATTTTAATTCCCGACGAGCTCGATATGCCATTCTTACCAACTTAGTATAGGGTGTATCTAAGGGCAAAGAAGCTATTTCTTGTGCCAGCAAATGTTTTTCAAGTTCCTCTTTGATGGTTTGAATATTTTGCTGCAACAATTCGGGCAAATCGGATTCTGAAAGAAGGGCTACAAATTGGTTACAACCGCGCACAAAATCAGACAGATGGGAAACCGAAAACTGCGTAAAAGTATATTGATCCTTATTTAAAATCTTTTGAAATAAAGCACCAAACACCAGCTCTAATCCGGATGGTGGAAGGGCAATATGATCCGCCGTTTCAAAAAACTGCTCCAAAAGAACAATGGTGCCGTTTGAAATAATATTATTCCACGCATTAGGACGAAGAACAAAATAGCGTACTACTGCTTGCACACGAAGTAGGGTTTCAAAATCTGGAGGCGGATTCAACAAATGGAATCGTAACGCTTCGCGCCCTGCTTGGGTAGCAGTGTTATCCATCAATCGGAAAATATCTTCTCCTCCAGAAAGGATAAAAGATAGATCCTGTAGAGTGGTTTTATCTGTTTGCATATTTACGCCTGCAGCGCATTATAGAGAGGTCTCGTGAACACTCACCGATGACATAGCTCGAACTGCTTCTGCAATGGCTTGGGCATCATATCCACATTCTCGATGCAGTTCTTCTGGCTTACCATGTTCAATAATTTCATCCGGAATCCCCAGCATTTTCACTTCAACTACGTAATTATGTTCAGCTAAAAATTCCAAAACAGCACTTCCAAAACCACCGACAATAGTTCCATCTTCAACTGTTATTATTTTTTTGAAATCTTGCGCAATTTGATGCAGTAATTCTTCATCAATCGGCTTTACAAAACGCATATCAAAATGTGCTGGATTCAACCCATCCGTTGCCAGTATTTTACAGGCATCAACTACAAAATTTCCGGGATGGCCGATAGATAAAATAGCTACCTCTTCACCTATTTTAATAGTGCGTCCGGTGCCGATAGATATGCGTTCCATTTTGGTACGCCAGTTAGGCATCACGCCTGTTCCGCGAGGATAGCGAATGACAAATGGTGCAACATTTTCGTCTAACTGAGCCGTAAACATAAGATTGCGCAATTCCGCTTCATTCATAGGTGCACTCACGATCATGTTAGGGATGCAGCGCATGTAAGCAATGTCGTATGCTCCATGATGTGTTGGTCCATCATCACCTACTAATCCGGCACGATCTAAACAAAAAATAACCGGTAGTTTTTGAATAGCTACATCATGCACCACCATATCATACGCACGTTGCATAAACGAACTGTAGATGTTGCAAAATACGCGCATTCCTTGTGTGGCTAATCCGGCACTGAGTGTAACAGCATGTTGTTCGGCAATACCTACATCCAAAGCGCGATCAGGCATTACATCCATCATTATTTTCATTGAACAACCCGATGGCATAGCCGGTGTAATACCCATTATTTGGGGATTTTTTTCAGCCAATTCAACCAACGTATGTCCAAATACATCTTGATATTTTGGGGGTTCAGGAACAGTAACAATTTTCTTGTTAATCTTACCTGTAATTTTATCAAAAGTTCCGGGTGCGTGCCAAAGTGTTTGATCTTTTTCTGCCACGTCATAACCCTTTCCTTTCACTGTTTTTATATGCAGAATCTTTGGCCCGGTAATGCTTTTCATGTCTTCCAATACTTCTGTCAATTTCAAAACATTATGACCATCAATTGGCCCAAAATACCGTAATCCTAAAGCTTCAAACAAGTTACTGGATTTGGAGATTACTCCTTTTAAACCTGTTTCAATTTTTGATACAAGTTCCCGTTGAAAATCAGCATAGGGGAGCTTTCCAAGAAATTTCCAAAAATCATCTCGAAATTTATTCCAGCTTTGAGAGGTTGTAATGTCTGTCAGATATTCTTTTAATGCTCCAACATTGGGGTCAATGGACATGTTGTTATCATTGAGCACTACTAACAGATTCGTATTGCTGACTCCCGCATGGTTCAGTGCTTCAAAGGGCAATCCGGCAGTCATGGCACCATCGCCAATGATGGCTACATGCTGACGATGCAATTCGCCTTTTAGTTTTGAAGCAATAGCCATTCCTAAAGCGGCCGAAATAGACGTAGAAGAGTGTCCGACTCCGAATGCGTCATATTCGCTTTCACTTCGTTTGGGGAACCCGCTCAGTCCACCATATTTCCTATTTGTATGAAAAATCTTCCTTCTGCCGGTAAGAATTTTATGCCCGTAGGCTTGATGTCCTACATCCCAAACCAACTGATCGTCAGGGGTATTGAACACATAGTGCAATGCAACGGAAAGCTCAACCACACCAAGACTGGCACCAAAATGCCCGCCATGTACACTCACGCAATCAATGATAAATTGGCGAAGTTCATTGCATATTTGTTGTAATTGCGAACGGTCTAATTTTTTTAAATCATTTGGCGTGGTAATCGTGCTTAAAAGCGGACCAGCATCAATTTCTCCCATTGGTAACATTCGGATAGTGTTCAAAAATAAGAAACATCAACTACTTTTTATTCTACGTAGGGTAATTAAGTTGTTGAAATAACTCATTATTCATTGTCAATTCCATTTCCATGACACTTGATATAACAATCATACCCTAGATGACTTCATTATATAAAACGTGGAGAATATACCCTCCCCCACGTTTTACAAACAAATAACTATCAGTTGTTAGAAATCAACACACCAATTTAAACGTAAATCTCACTCCTTCAAAAACCGAATGGTTTGCTCGCCTATTTTGAGCAGATATGCACCGGAGGATAAGGTTTTGATGTCTATCTCACCGTTGGAATCTGTGTTGCCTTGCAGCACCGTTTTGCCGCTTATATCATACACCATAAACCTCCCACTTGGCTGCTCGCTAAAGTGCAAGGTAC
>JAFDXP010000060.1 GCA_018267875.1 Bacteroidota bacterium
GGTTGAAATCCAACTTAATCTATTCTAACAAACCGCCGTGTACCGAATGGTACGCACGGTGGTGTGAGAGGACAGTAAAGATAATCCGACATAGAAATCTGATTATCTTTACTTCCTACTCGATTCTATTAATTTCATAAAAGCATTTCAATTTTTGACTGATGCTACTTTGAAACCATTGTTGTCATGGCAATTTCTGTTGCACAACAAACAATTTTCCTTTCTTTGTACTTTTAAAACCTAAGTACTGCAAGCTTGTATGAGCAAACGAAAAATTTGGTGGATAGTTGGAGGTTCATTAGCCTTACTAACAATCCTGATTATCATAGGTAAATTAAAAAGGGACAAAGGATTAAAAGTTGCGGTAGAAAAAGTAGCCCTACACGATATTACCGAAACCGTATCCGCAAGTGGAAAAATATATCCTGAATCAGAAGTTAAAATAAGCCCCGAAGTAAGTGGAGAAATCATTGAACTGAATATTGCTGAAGGCGACAGTGTGCATAAAGGCGAGCTACTGGTGCGAATCAATCCAGCCATTTATGGATCAATGGTCAATCAAGCTGAAGCCACAGTAGAAGAAAGCAGAGCTCGAATGCAAAATGCAAAAGAAATGGTTGCTCAAACAAAGGCCTCTTATGATCAAGCGAAGCTAAACTATGAACGAAATCAAAAGCTATTCAAAGAAAAAGTCATTTCGGCTTTAGAATTTGAACAAGCAGAAAGCACATACCGAACAACAAAAGCAGCCTTTGAAGCAGCACAGGCCACACTTTCAGGGGGAGAATATAATATTAAAGGCACTTCGGCGGGATTAAGCCAAGCCCGAGAAAATCTTCGCAAAACTACCATTACAGCGCCCACTTCAGGCATCATTTCTGCACTAAATGTTAAGTTAGGCGAACGAGTGGTAGGAACTGCTCAAATGGCCGGTACCGAAATGCTGACCATTGCCGACATGGGACGAATTGAAGTGCGAGTAGATGTGAGTGAAACGGATATTGCTAAAGTGAAATTAGGAGACACTACAGATATTGAAGCAGATGCTTATCGTAATAGAAAATTCTTAGGCGTAGTATCAAAAATAAGCGTCAGCAGCAAGTCCACTGGAACACAACAACTCAGTACAGATCAAGTAACCAATTACACTGTTCGCATACTTATTTTGCGCGACAGTTATGCTGATCTTTTAACTCGAAGCGCCGGTAAATTCCCCTTTAAACCCGGAATGTCTGCAAGTGTAGAAATTCAAACACATCGTGAACGAAAAGTATTGTCTATTCCGGTAAATGCCGTTACTACACGCGATTTTCCCGATAGCTCAAAAAAAGTTAAAGCAAGCTTAGATCAAATAAGACAAGTAGTATTTGTTTATGACAACCAAACCCAAAAAGTAAAACTCCGCGATGTTCAAACCGGTATTCAAAATAATGACTATATACAAATATTAGCCGGTTTGAAAGAAGGAGAAGAGGTAGTAGTAGCACCTTATGGAGCAATTGCCCGTACGCTTAAAGAAAACATGGAAGTAGAAAAAACAGACAAGGCAAAACTTTTTGAGTCAAAAGAAAGTAAGCCATAAACTCACTTGTAACGAACATGGAATTGATTCAGCAATCTCTCGGACAAATAGCCATCATTGGCAACGGAAGCTGGGGTACCGCATTAGCAAAAATATTGACAGACAATGGAAATCAAATTGATTGGTGGGTACGCAATGAAGCAGCGGTAGATTATATCAATAGGCGAGGGCATAACCCCAACTATCTAACCGCCGTACGCTTCGCCCCCAATAGCATTCGCCCCAGTGTTTCTCTGAATGAAGTATTAGATCATGCTACAACCTTAGTTTTTGCAGTTCCTTCTGCTTATGCCCAACAAGTTATAGAATGCATTCCTTCTCAAAAATGGCAGCAAAAGCATATTGTTTCTGCCATCAAAGGCGTACTGCCGGAAAGTAACTTGCTGCTGAATGATTATCTGACTCAACATTTAGACTACGACCTTAATAAATATGTTGCTATTACAGGCCCATGTCATGCTGAAGAAGTGGCTGATGAAAGATTGAGTTATCTTACCTTTTCTGGTTTAGATGAAATTTGGACTGCACAAGTTGCACAAGCTTTTAGATGTGATTATATAAACACCACCTCAAATCACGATATTTGGGGGGCACAGTTTGCGGCAGTTCTTAAAAATGTGTATGCTATCGGAGCCGGTATGGCGCATGGCTTAGGCTATGGAGATAATTTTCTGAGTGTTTATATCACCAACTGCTACAGAGAAATGTATCATTTTTTAGTCGCTCATTTTAATAAGGTACACCCTTCAAATGATCAACCCGATTTTCATACCAGTGCCTATTTGGGCGACCTATTAGTAACAGGGTATTCTTTACATAGCAGAAACAGAGCCTTTGGTACAATGCTTGGTAAGGGATATTCTGTGAAAGCTGCCATTTTGGAAATGAACATGGTAGCTGAAGGCTATTATGCATCCCGAGGTATGCAATCTATTTCTAGAAATTATGTCATTGACATTCCGCTTGCCACCTGCATTTATGAAGTATTGTGGGAGGGTATTGAACCAGAAGAAGCATTCCGGCAAATAGAAAAAATGCTCTCGTAAGCAGCCTTTAAATTTTTTTTTTAAAAGAGGCTTTTGGTTTTGTTTTATTTCAATACCTTTGCAGTCCTTTTTATATGGCTAAACAGTCTTTAATCAAACAAGATGGAGTAATCGTCGAAGCTTTATCTAATGCAATGTTTCGGGTTCGCCTCGAAAACGGACACGAAATATTAGCAACCATCTCCGGCAAAATGCGTATGCACTATATCCGTATTCTGCCTGGCGACAAGGTAGGCGTAGAAATGAGTCCTTATGATTTAAGTCGTGGCCGTATCATTTATAGGTATAAATAAATAAACAACAATAAAAGAGTAACCAATCATGAAGGTTAGAGCAGCGATTAAAAAGCGCAGCGCAGATTGTAAAATTGTGCGCCGTAAAGGAAAGCTTTATGTAATCAACAAAAAAAATCCACGCTTCAAGCAGCGTCAAGGATAATCGAACTATCTGTAGTCAACGGACAAGACAACCGAAGTTCTCTATTTTAACAACAAAAAATTTACAAACAACAATATGGCTCGTATAGCTGGTATTGATCTTCCAAAAAACAAGCGTGGCGAAATTGCCCTAACGTATATCTACGGCATTGGGCGCAGCACAGCACAGTACATCCTCGAAAAATCCGGAATCCACTTCGATAAGAAAGCGGCTGAATGGAATGATGATGAATTGACTGCCATTCGTAACATTATTACCACTGAGTTTAAAGTTGAAGGTCAACTCCGTTCTGAAGTGCAAATGAACATTAAGCGCCTCATGGATATTGCTTGTTACCGCGGTTTGCGCCATCGTAAAGGTCTTCCTTTGCGTGGTCAGCGTACTCGTACTAACAGCCGTACCCGTAAAGGTAAGCGTAAGACAGTTGCCGGTAAGAAAAAAGCACCTAAGAAGTAATTTGACATTCCAAGGGGTTGAACCTTGGAATTGTTTAAATCTTCTTTTTAAGAATTACTGCCGGATATGCAGGGTGTTGCAAGGAGGAGTAATTCGATAGCGATGTAAGAAATAGCTTTTCAAAACAAATGAAATAGACTATACAATACCTCACTAATTATTTATTTGACTACCTTATTTAAAAAAAAATGGCAAAAGCACAAGCCGGTAAAGGCGGCAAAACAGTTGCAAAAAAGCGCATTGTAAAGGTTGATCCGCATGGAGATGCACACATCAACGCGGCTTTCAATAATATTATCATCTCTCTTACCAACAAGAGCGGTCAAGTAATATCTTGGTCATCTGCAGGCAAGATGGGATTCCGTGGTTCTAAAAAGAACACTCCTTATGCAGCTCAAACAGCAGCACAAGATTGCGGAAAAGTAGCTATTGATGCAGGATTGAAAAAAGTAGATGTATTTGTAAAAGGACCGGGTTCCGGTCGTGAAGGTGCCATTCGTGCTCTTTCTCAAATTGGTTTAGAAGTTACTTCTATTAAAGACGTAACTCCAATGCCACACAATGGTTGCCGTCCGCCTAAAAAGCGTCGCGTTTAATTTTTTTTACAAAGTATCAGTTGTTCATTGGCTTCTTAGCCTTATTTGTCCGAATGAATAACAACACAAAAGAAAATAAAAATCTACACAGTCTTTTCGTTTCCGGTTTTGCGATTTTGATGAAACGGAAAGGCTTTTAAAAACTAAAATCGTAAAAAGAAATAATAATGGCACGTTATACAGGTCCAAAAAACAGAATTTGCCGCATTTTCGGTGAGCCTATCTTAGGTTCAGGTAAGAATTTAGGCAAAAGCAGTAATCCTCCCGGAATGCACGGTAATTCCAAAAAGCGTAAATCGCAATCGGAATACGGTATTCAATTAAAAGAAAAGCAAAAAGCAAAATATACTTACGGAATGCTTGAAAGACAATTCCGTAACACTTACGTGGAAGCTTCTCGCTTGAAAGGTGCTACCGGTGAAAACTTGATCAAATTGTTAGAAGCTCGTTTGGACAATACAGTTTATCGTATGGGAATTGCCCCAACACGCCCTGCTGCACGTCAATTGGTTTCTCACAAACACATCATGGTAAATGGTGAAATTTTAAACATTCCTTCATACCAAATGAAGCCGGGTGATATGATTGAACTAAAACCAAAAAGTAAGGTAAACACTGCGGTTATCAGCATGGTGCGTGGAAAAAATCCAAAAATCAATTGGGTTGATTGGAATGAAAAAGAATTCAAAGGAACATTCATTGCTCTTCCTGAACGTGATAGCGTTCCTGAGAATATCAAAGAATCGTTGATCGTAGAGCTTTACTCAAAATAGTTTTTCAACTTTTTATTTATTTCAAGCACCTCAGAAATTGGGGTGCTTTTTTTGTGTGTCAGGCATGTTCTTTATCTATAGGGTGCAAGTCCCGAACGAGAGTTGCAGTACTTATCGTTAGCCAAGGGCAAGGGTGTCCATCGTGAGATGGAATCTGAAGGCAGCAGGCGGCAA
>JAFDXP010000061.1 GCA_018267875.1 Bacteroidota bacterium
GAGGTTTACCGGATAGCTTTGGTTATTTTTCTTGTCAATTAAAGATGCACTAATGCCTAAATCAAAATCCATAGCATCCAATTTCAAGGTGTAGCTGTTGTTGGAATAAAGGTTCCAAATTCGCATCGGCAAAGTATCGGCAACCGTTACGGTGTGGCGGGCATCGGTACTCCAATTATTACTGTTGCGTACTAAGGCGATGTTTTCATCGGGATTGGCAAATTTGGTTGCTCCCTGTGTTACGCCATTGGTAAAGTCATCGCGGAAAGCGCCCAACGCACAGTCTTGGTTTGAACCATTGTTGGCAAGTGCTGTATTTTCATACAGGCTTACATACACCTTGCTGGGTGTTTGATTTGCCAAGCGGAAAGTGTTAGTAAACGTCCCACTTTTGTTGCTCTCGTTGAAGGTGAGCGAAGGATTGGCAGCCGAAGTTTGAACAAATATAGCTTGTCCTGGTTGGATATGTTGATTCATCGCACTACCTATGTTGTTGTTTCCGGCACCTGTGATATAGCTTACGTATCCGCCCCGATTACCCACATTCGGATCCCATATCCAATAAGTCGTTGACAGGTTGGAATTGGTTAGATTATCCCAGTTTACAGAGTTCCAGTAAGGATTGGCAATCAGTGCGAAATCGTTCACATTGCTGCCCAGCATTACCGTGTTGTCTGTGCCGGATGTAGTGGTGGTTCCAGTGTTGGTAAATGTTACATTTCCTATGTTCAGCGTGCCGGTAGTGCGAATTGTGGTAGCACTGTTCATAGCTATATTGGGCGATCCGATGCCAGCCGAAAGGTTAGACAAAGAGAGGTTAGCATTTCTATCACCATACACAAACACTCGATAGCCGCGCAAACTGTTGAGGGTATTGGTATTAGTATTGGTAATGGCAGTAAAATTAAGGCTGCCAGGCGTATAGCCAAACATATTGGGCAAACCGGAGGTAGAGGCATCAAAACCATTGGTACCTGATGTGCTACCCGTGATGAAAATACCATTGCCGGCTGCGTTATTCCCGTTGTTTTGCCAGTTCGTCAATATGTTAGATGTGGTAGTTACTCCAGATGCCAACTGACGATAAGCACGTTTACCTAATGGAATGAATCGTTCTACAGTAACGTTACCGGAAATAGCACCAGTACCAGTAACAGGTGCCACTACTGCAGTGTTAGCAACCGAGGTAGAACGAAGTACAAGATTACCCCCCGTGTTGAGTGTACCATTGCTGAGTGTTAATGTGCTGAGTAATATTGCTTTATTCCCCAAAGTTGCAGAACCAGAAGTTGTACGAGAAACGGTAAGGTTATTAAGTACATTTGTTGATCCATCAATAGTTTGATCAAACAGAAGAGTACCCATTGCACCTGTTCCGCCAATGGTCAAATTGGATGTAGATGAGCCTCGCACGATTCCTATACCGTTAACAGTACCATTAATCGTCAGGTTTTTCGAATTCAGGTTCAATGTTCCAGACTGTAGAGTTAGCGAAGCACCCGAATTTAGCGTAAAGTCGCTGCCCAAGTTAACCAAGCCGCTTGACTTATTCACCGACAAACTAACTAAATTAGAAATGTTGCCACCCGTAACATCAAACAATTGCGACCCTGTACCGGTAAAATTAAGAGCCATACCACCGCCGGTTGTTCCTCCATTCACTGTACCGGCCAATATCATATTGCCAGAAGAAGCAGTCAGGGTAAACAAGCCGGTCGTATTATTCATATTGATGGTGCCGGATGTTTGTGCTATTCCATTAGCACTGTAGCTTGTTGCCGACGTAACAGTCTTAACGAGTGTTCCACCCGATTGGCTTAAAAGTCCATTTATAGTCCAACTATTGCCTGAAATATTGCATGTCCCACCGGTTATGGTTGTATTGCCAGCAATGGCCACATTCGTTGTCGTTGTAGTTCCTGTTTGAAAACTACCTGTTCCAGTGTTGACAATATTTAAATCACCATTAATGGAAGTAACAACGGATAAAAAACTAAAGGTAGCAGTTTGACTATTGCAATTCCATGTTAACCCACCTATAGAACTTGGTACGGTTCCACTTGTAGCAGAAGTAACACCCGTTACAGTTGTCATTGCATTTAAGCCAAAAGTAGCAGTTGGAATCGTTAATGTTGTCTGGCTTGTAGTGAGGTTTGAATTTGCTGCAAAGGTTAGTGTGGATGTTGTGGACGTGATACTGGCGGTTCCATTCATAGCCATGATACCCGATGCTGATACAGTAGTAGAAGAGTTGGTCGTATTCAACCCCGAAGCTGTATTCAGATTCAAAGTACCTGCAATAGTTGCCTGAGGCGAGCCGGAAAAACCAAGAGATAAAGCGTTGGTTGAACCCAAAGAAACCGTAGAACCTGCACCAATTTGCAAACTAACATCTACAGTAGCACCTGACATGGTCAGGGTATTGTTGGCAGTTGCCGCATCGAGGCTGGCATTTACATTGTTGATGAAACGAAGTTTACCAATAGATTGTGTTGGGATATTGCTAATAGTAGCAGTGGAAGTAACCGATCCATCAAATATTAGCTCGTCAAAACTATTGGGTGTATTTCGAGCCGGCGACCAATTGCTTGAAACTGTAAAGTCATTAGTAGTACCCTGCCAAGTGTATTGAGCATTGATAGTATATTGATTAGGGCTAATGGGAGCCGTAGTGCCCGGTGGATTGGTGCCGGAACCACCGGTTGGCGAAGTGGAAAGATTTCCCGGAATATCCTGAGCGGCAACATAATATTGAATTACATCCAAGGTAGTAACACTTCCACCTGTAACATTTGTATAGTCAATAGTAAAAGTATAATTATTACCCGTTACATTGGTTGCCGCAGCACTATAAAATGCTCCTGAATTCCCCTTTCTATAATATATCAAAGGTTGGTTAGCTCCCGTTGCTACTCCACTTGCATCATTAATAGTTGCCGTAAAGGTTTGATTCAATGTGCTGGTCGTATTGCCTAACGCTGTGTAAGTTATGGCTGGACCTATCAAATCAAGAGATCCTTCATACGCACCAATCGTTGGGTTGGTTAAGCTACGAGTTGACCCATTGAAATCCGTGGTAATTGAAACCACCGTACCTGCACCTAATAATGGAGAACCGGGCTGTGGTGTTAAATTAATATCTCCATTGAAAGCCGGATTCAGTGAAATGGAGTTAGCATCTTTAGGCGACACCACTGTGGATTGCCAATTTGCCAAAGTCTGTTGTGCACTACCAAGATAGCCTACATAAAAAGCAGAATTTGATCCTCCTTGGGGTGCACCAAAATAATCGTTATTGTTTATAGTGGCAAAAGCACTCCCGGCTGCATCAGAATATATGGCATAGTCTATAGAGCCTGAATTACCCGAGTTATACAAACTGTTTACAAAGGCATTATTCCGAATATCTAAGCCACTGGCAGCAGAGCCTACATAAAGAGCTGTCGTATTTGTCCCTGAAGCATAACTATGAGCACCATACATATTAATGCTATTATAGTATAAATTAATGCCCCCTGCTATGGTTGAAAACGTACTACTGCTTCCCACCATTCCGATACCAATTCCCATAGCGGACGAGTTGGTAAATCCACTATAATTACTTCCATTCACGCCATAAATCACATTATTGGCAATAGTTAATGCGCTGGATGCTGTACCGGTTCCTACCGTCAATCCACGTCCACCATACCCACCAGTATTGGTAGTAACGACCTTTGTTATCATGTTTCTGGTAATGGAGGAGGAAACAAAACCGGTTTCTACCGAAATGCCCACCGGTTGATTGCTGGCAGAGGTGGTAACACTAATAGTATTTTGCGCTATAGAGCTGGTAAGACCATAGGCAACCTCTATGCCATAAGCTGTGGATGACGTAGTGTTGATAGTAACATTATTACCAATGACAGAAAGATTGTCCAACCCGCCGGCACTCACCGAAGCCGATCCACTGGCATAGATACCAACTGTACCACCTGTAATAATGTTATTTTGAATCGTATTGTTATCGTTATCCGACCCAATTGAACCCAAAGTTGAGCCACTCATACTGATACCATAACCCGGAATAGCTGATGCATAAGTGGAAAGAACGCAATTTTTGACTACGTTATTGGTTGCCCCCTGTCCTAATCCAAGGCTTGTTATAGCAATAGCAGCCGATGAGCCTGAATTGGTATTACTGATGGTCAAATCGCGCGATGATGTGCCATTATTACTACCGTCAAGGATGACATAGTTGGCTCCGTTTAGCTTTAGAATCGCATCAGATACACTTCCTGAAATGGTGGGTGTTACGCCCACATCTGGCTTAATTGTTAGGGTATTGCTTGCACTGGCACCGCCAATCATCGGGACAACAATAGGGAATTTATACTCATAGTTTACATTATATGAGCTCGTCAAAATAAAACTCGTTGCTGCACCAAGTGCAAAGCCTGTTGATAGATTGGCTGTGGCTGTAGCTCCACTGCCGCTACCCCCTGTAAAAGAAATAGTAGGAGCTGAAGTATATCCCGAACCAATGTTGGTTACTTTAATAGCTGTTACTGCACCACTGACAACAACGGATGTAGCCGTAGCTCCGGTTCCGCCACCGCCGGTAAATACAACTGTTGGTGCACTGCTATATCCTGAACCACCTGAATTAACATATATAGACTTGATTTGGTTGGGGTTGACATCTGCCAAAGCTTCTGACAATGAAACATAGGTATTGCCTATTGAAGGACCTGTTCCATCTCCACCAATTTTCACATTGCCTGATAAGGAGCTTACAATGTAATATGATTTAAACGTTCCTGGCGGTGTAGCTCCCGGCGGATTGATGCCAGAACCACCCGTTGGTGAAGTGATGATGTTGGAATTGATGTCTTGAGCACCAATATAGTATTCCACCAAGCTGTTCACACTCTGTCCTGGAATTCCAAAAGCCCAGGTACCCAATGTTGTCGTGCCTGATTGCAATGTTCCGGTAACTGAACTAAAACTACCACCGTTTACACGATACCATAGTGTCGGCATTCCTGCACCCGAAGTAGGCACACCGCTCACATCAGAGATGGTGGCTGCTTGCGTAACTGTGCCGGTAGATGAAGTGTTGCTCAAAGGCGTAAACGTGATATTGGGAGGCAACAAATCCATAGTAATACCATTAAATTCATCTGCACCAATATCCGGTGTTGTCGCACTACGTGGATCATTGTCAAAATCATCTGTAACACCTACTACCGCACCACTGCTTTCCAATGGTGTTGCAACTACCGTGCTTACATGCAAATTTACTGTTGCAGCCGTTCCGGTAGGGTTTAGAAATTGTGGATTGGCAGATGGAGAAAGGACATCTTGTCCTGTGGCACTTTGCCATGCTAAGCCGGAAGAAATATCGGTAGCAGCATAAAACCCAAACACTCCGCCGGTGCCACTTACAAAAATACAGTTGTTGTTGCTGGTAAGCCCCGTAGGGTTAACCCCTGTGCCGCCGACGGCATATCCATAGTGCTTACCTATTCCTGCCCCATTAGATCGTGCATTGACAAACGCATTGTTCCGATAGCTGCGAGAGGAGGAAGTTACCGAACTATTAAAAGCATAGGTAGCTGCAGAGCCACCCACATTGTTACCGCCAATATATACACTATTGTACCAGAAATTATCTGTAGCACTCGTTTCTCGGATTCCATATATGGCAGCACCAGTGGTGATATTAGCGCCGGTGGCATCAATACCCAAACGAATCATGTTGTTTGAGTGTGTTCCTGTGCCACCACTCACTTGAATGCCATTGATGGTACCGGTTCCACTTGCTACATTGAAAGAATGTATAAAATTCTTAGAAATAGCATTTGTTCCGGTGGACGATGTAAATTGAATACCCGTTACCACTGTAGCGGCACTTGCATTCGTATTTGAAAGAGAATGAATGGTGTTTTGTGTCACTGTATGATTAACAGAAGTACTGGTAAATGACATTCCAATCACAGAAGCAGAAGTTGTGGTACCAGTTCCACCCGCAGCTGTCATATTTCGGATGGTATTGCCGGTTGCTGTAAAGTTTGAGGATGTAGCCAAAATACCCTGAACGGTTGTACCGCTTGCGGTACTCGTGCTTTGTATGGAGTTGGCAACCGTTCCCCCTATCGTGTTGTTTTGTACTATGGTGTTGACGCTAATTGATGTATTAACCCTTATGCCGTAAAAATTGGCTGCTGCGGGTGTTGCATTTGTATTTGCTACTGTAAAGCCTCCTATGTTGTTATTGTTAGCCGTAAATGCAGCAGAACCGAAATTATAAATTGCTGCGACATCGCTGGCACTTGAAGAAGTGGTCGTAAAGCTAATGACTCCGGTTGCCGTTTGGCTGCCAAATGTGTTACCGGTTACATCACCAATCGTTACTAACCCTCCAGCTACATATACTCCCATAAATGGCGAAGATGAACCTGTGCCACTTGTTGCACCAGACATGGCAATAGCCGTAATTGTATTTCCTTGTACACCTGTAGCTGTTGGGGTTGAAGGAACAGAAAGGTAAATGGGGATAAACTTGGTGCCGGAAATAGTAGTCAGGGTGTAAGTTCCCGTACTGGCAGAATTGGCATATCCAATGGTATTACCGCTAATCAAAAAGTTGTTCCCTGAAGAATTACCGGTAGTGTTAGCAATCCAAACTGCCGAATGTTGCGAACTTGTTGTTTGAGTTCGTGTTGCTGATTGGTAGAATTTGTTGTTGCTGATTGTCCAATCAATGTTTCCGGCAGAAACATATACCCCTGCACTTGATACGGCAGCACCAAAATAGTCAAATATATTGTTGTTGGAAATGTTGATGCTACTATTGTTTATTGCGACATTGGTGGTGCTTCCATTTCCATAAATTCCCTTAGTAGGCAGATTGCTGCCTGCAGGTCCGATATTACAGAAGGTAACAGCGTTATTGTCGTTACCACTTGTCGTAAGCCCGTCAGTGCTGAAGAAGATATTGCCGCCATTGGTAGTAACTGCGGCATTAAAAGAGCCCAACACCGTACAATTGGTAATTGTGTTTCCTGTTGCGCCATCTTTAAAACGGATGGTGCTTGTGTTAGAAGTATTAGAGGCAGTGGTGTTGCTGATTGAAAGTGCATTACCGCCAGTGTTCAATCCATTAAAAGTAACGTTGTCAGCACCAACAAGATCAATCAAAGGGCTTCCGGCTGTGGCGGCACCACTGATGGTAAAGGAGCCTCCACTGGGGCTAATGTTGATGGAAGTATAGTTGGCCGAACCGTTGCCACTATAGTTGAGAATGGCTCCTCCATTAGGCTCTGACGTATTGTTGGTGATGCTGATGGTGATGGCACCGGTGTGCACACCGTTGTTAATTGCTGTAAATGCAGCTGCGAGTGTTGTATAACTGCCACTTCCCGGATTGACCGAAACTTGGGCACTTGCCAGCGATGTTGTGGTGGCTAAGATGCCTGTGATGGCAACCGCCTTTCGTAATACTTTTGGGATAATCAATTGCTTCATAAGGTTGATTTAAAAATGAGATTAAAATTCTTTCAGAAAAATCTGTGTAATTACCTTGGCGGCTCTCTTGATTGGACGTACATAATAGGTATCAATTTAGGATTCTTGAATAAGCAAGTGGGGAAAGAATGAGTATGTTTCTTATCTCAAATGGATAGTCAAGCTCTGTAAACTTAAAATTTAATTTTTAAAAAAGGAAATTTATTGGTCTCATTTTTTAATAATTTTCTAACACTTCAAAATTCAGTGTTATAATTTTGCTTTTGTTTTCTCATGAAAAACAATAACAATCCACATTACAGAAGTAATTAGTAGGATTTCGACCAATGGGTAAGATAAATTTAAACTTAGAGATTAGTTTTGCTTTCATCGGGTCATTCTTACACATACACCCCCAAAAAAACCCACTAATTTCTTAGTGGGTGAATTTTCTATTTGAATAATTATTTGATTTATTTTTTCTTTACATCAAGGCTTTCGAAGGTAGAATTTTGTGAAATATATTCAGGCACAATTTCTTTCATTACCCCTACGGTTTCGTAGGTATAATGTTTGGTAGCACAATCCAAAAGCTTGTCAATATGCTCAGAAACAGCAGCAAAATCATATTCTTGCACACGAGCAATCATGATCTTTTCATGATAAGTAGGCAAGGTATTTTCTTTATTGCTCAGTAGCTCTTCATACAGCTTTTCACCTGGGCGCAAACCGGTAAAAGTAATGTCTATATCCACACCGGGTTGCTTACCGGACAAGCGAATCATTTTTTCTGCCAGTTCTACGACCTTTACCGGCTTACCCATGTCGAAGACAAATATTTCGCCACCTACACCCATTACCCCTGCTTCAATTACCAATTGGCAAGCTTCGGGAATGGTCATAAAATAACGAGTAATGTCGGGGTGTGTGACGGTAATAGGTCCGCCCTTCTCTATTTGTTTTTTAAACCTTGGAATGACAGAACCGTTACTGCCCAAAACATTTCCAAAACGTGTCGTGATAAATCGGGTGCAACGTCCATTACCTGAAATGGTATGATAGTGCCGAAAGAGCGACTGGGTAAAGATTTCAGCTATTCTTTTAGAAGCCCCCATTACATTTGTAGGATTTACGGCTTTGTCGGTAGATACCATCACAAATTTCTCAACCCCAAACTGCAACGATAATTCAGAAATGATTTTAGTACCCAGCACATTATTGACTACTGCCATAGAAGGGTTTTCTTCCATTAAAGGAACATGCTTATAGGCCGCTGCATGAAATACAAATTCGGGGTTATAGATTTCAAACAAATGCTCCATTCGCACCTTATCGCAAATGTCGCCAACATACGATTTGACGGGGGCATCCGGCCATTTTTCCTTCAGCTCAAGCATGATATCGTGCATGGGTGTTTCGGCCTTATCACACAAAATGATCAGAGCAGGCTTAAACTGCACTATTTGTCGAACCATTTCACTTCCTATGGAACCGGCAGCACCGGTAACCAATATTTTTTTCCCTTTTAGAGCATAAAAAATATTTTCGTTGTTGATTTTGATTACATCACGCTCCAATAAGTCTTCAATATTAATGTCTTTGAGTTGATCTGAGCCCAGCTTTCCTCGAAGCCATTGAGATACGGGTGGAATTTGTTGTACCCGAATATCGTATTCCAAAGCCTTATCCACAATAAAATTAAGCTCTTCGGATTTGATTCTTTTGCTGGCAATAATGATTCTTTTTACATCATCTGCTACTAATTTTTTAAAAGTTGCATCTTCCAAATTATAGATGGGCAACCCCTCCATTTGTTTGCCGTGTTGGTTTACTTTATTATCCAGAAAAGCAACTGCTAACATTTGACTTTGCGGATAATCGGTAATAACCCTTTTAGCTAATAGCCCTTGCTCGCCAGTATCAAATACTGCTACCCGAATATGATTCCGTTGAAGATTGTCTCGAAAAAATATCCGATACAAATAACGCACAGCCATTCTATAACCAATCAGTAATGTAGTGGAAACAAAGAAATTGATCAGAATAGTAGCACGAGAAAGAAAAAAAACACCCTTTGAATAATAGATAAGCCCTATGACACTGTAAATGATAGATGCTATAAAGGTGATAGCCGTTAGCCTAAAAGTGTCTCTGATGGTGGTATAACGAACTATTCCCGAAAAACTTTTAAACAGAAAAAATAATACGGCATTGATAGCCAATACGATCGAAAGGGGAAATAGAAAATCATTCAAGGCAAGATTTACATGAAAATTGAACCGAAGAATTTGCGCAGACAGTAAAGCAAGAGCAACAATACTCAAATCTAACAAGAAAATTACCCAGCGGGGGAGTGTTTTGTATTTCTCGATCATGAGATTTTCATTTAAGCGACAGGTTGTGTGCGAAATTACAATCTCAATTTGATATTTGGGAAGATTTTGCTAAAATATTTAATTAAACACTCATAGCAAATACGACATCTATTTGATTAACAATAGATTAAAAAGAGTTTAAAAAGAAAAAATGTGCCGCACTTCTGAATTGGAATATGAGCGCCTGTAATTTGAAAGCAAACTATGTTCGGGGTCTATAAAAAATATTTTTTCACCTTCGTCCATTTGAATATGAATGCTAACCAACTTGCCATTGTCAACTTGTAAACTGGCTTCTGCCTTCGAATCGTTTTTTGCGCGCATAGAATATTCTTGCCCATCAACTATCACAATGTCATCATCAATTGTGATAAGTCCATGCTCTGCTTCTGTGGTATAATACTGGCTATCAGCCTCTGTTCGCGACATTCGTGTCGTGCGCACAAAGGGATAAGTGGCACGATGCCCACTAAGCATTCGATACAAAACAATAGAAAGAATGGCAACAACTGCGAGTAAAAAAATCTGCATAGGCTTGTTGATTTTCTAAACAAAGGTTTAAAGTTAATTGTTTAGCGATAAAATCAAGTTTTTTATCCCATTTTTTTTATCCCAATCAAATAATATGTCCATAAAGTGTGCATTCATAAAAATGTTTTGACACAGCTCACATACAAGGTATAATGCCTAATATTACCTTTAGGTAAAATAAAATTTATGGGTACAATTTGGAGAACGTTTAAAGGCGATACGCTCAAACTTCCCGTAAAGCGAGAAGTAGAAAAAACCATTATTCGAGAAACTGAACTTGGATACAAATTAAAAGTGTGCATTGGTACCGATAGTCAAGTATATGGCAACGAAACTGAATTTGCTACGGTCATAGTTTTCCTACGTGAAAAACAAGGCGGTTTTATGTTTATTGCTAACGAACGCACCACACAAAGATTTAGCATTAAAGAAAGAATGTTGGTAGAGGTGGCTAAGAGTATTGACATTGCCTATGAACTGTGTGGTCTTTTTACAAAATATGATGTGGAAATGGAAGTACATGCAGACATCAACACCAACCCCCAATTTAAAAGCAACGAAGCGCTAAGAGAAGCTATGGGATATATTCTTGGCATGGGCTTTGCCTTCAAAGCTAAACCGGAAGCCTTTGCCAGTTCTTGTTGCGCCAACAAAATGGTGAATTAACCAACTCTATTCATCAGTAATCGCCTTTTGAATTTCAATAAATTTCTCTTTTGACTTAGAGAAAGCCAATCCTTTCGCTTATCCGAACTGTCTATTTAGCTCAATTATCTTATATTTACGAACAGGCACAAGCGCGGCATTATGAAATTTCGGTTCTACTATTTTTATCTCCTATTGTACTGCTTCCAACCATTGAAGGCTTTTTCACAAAATGCCCCTTTAGAGTTTGTAGAAAATCAAGGACAGTGGACCGGGAATTTTCAATATAAAATAAGCTCTCTTAATAGCGATATTTATCTGACCAAAAACAGTGTACGCTATGTCATCGGTGCTTCAAACAACCGTGATTTATTAGATGCTTTTCGACATGGTGGTATAAAAGAACAACCACAATTAAAGTTTCATGCTTATCAAATGACTTTGGAAGGTGCTACAACGCAAGAAATTGCAGGCTCCAAAAAACAAACTTATTACTACAACTATTTTTTAGGCAATGACCCGAACAAATGGAAATCGGGCATTTATCCTTTTCTTGCCTTAGACTATGCCACTGTTTACCCCAATGTGGACATGCACCTTGCTTCAGAAAAAGGCAACTTGAAATATGACTTCATTGTCAAACCCAAAGGAAATGTAGCGCAGATTAGACTTCGTTTTGATGGACTTGATGCAATGGCTCTGAAACAACAAAATTTAATACTCAAAACAAGTGTTGGCGATGTTACGGAGCTAAAACCGTATGCTTATCAAGTCATAAACGGAGATAAACAAGAAGTAAAATGCCGTTATGCCTTACAAGGGAACGTACTCTCTTTCCGCTTTCCGGATGGGTATAACGAAAATGAAACCTTAATTATTGACCCAACCATTGTGTTCTGCACTTTTACCGGTTCTACTTCCGACAATTGGGGCTTTACAGCCACCTACGACAATCAGGGGAATTTTTATGCTGGTGGATTGGTAAGTGGTATTGGCTATCCAGTTAGCTTAGGCGCTTTTCAAACCACTTATGGCGGCGGTCAACAATCCGGTACTTTTACAGACAGTACGCATGGTAGCGACTATGCTTGCGACATTGGCATCATGAAACTCAACCCCACCGGCACCAACAAAATATATGCAACTTACATTGGCGGAACCGACAACGAACAACCTCATTCATTAATTGTTGATGCCAATAACAATTTAATTATCGCGGGAAGAACTTATTCCAACAATTATCCAATCATCGTAGGTGCCTTCGACAACAGCTACAATGGTGGCGGAGACATCGTCCTGACAAAACTAAACGCTACGGGTACTGCCTTGTTAGCTTCTACATATTTGGGTGGCACAAAAGAAGATGGTATCAACTTCAATTCGTTAGAACCCGTGTTTGGCGGGCTAAAACACAACTATGGTGATGATGCCCGAAGCGAAGTGATGGTGGACAATATGGGCAATATTTATTTAACTGCTTGCACCAAATCAACAAACTTTCCGGTTACTTCTACTGCATATCAATCTACATTTCAAGGTGTGCAAGATGGACTGGTAGTAAAAATGAACCCCAACTTATCTGCCATGATTTACGGCACATATTTAGGCGGCTCGAATAACGATGCAGGATATGCTATTGCATTAGACAATAATCAAAATAACTTTTACGTAGCAGGTGGCACTGCAAGTATAGATTTCCCCTCTACTTCCGGCACCATTTGGGTTAGCTATCAAGGCGGCAGTGCCGATGGATTTATTGTGAAATTTCAAAACACCTTTCCCTACACTTTATCAAAGGCTACTTTTATTGGCAGGAGCGACTATGACCAAGTTTATGGTGTGCAAATTGATGGTCAAAACAATGTGTATGTAATGGGACAAACTTTAGGCGGAACCTTTCCGGTGAGTCCGGGCGTTTATAACAACCCAAATTCCAGTCAATTTATTCTAAAGACGGATGCCAATCTTTCTACAAACCTTTTGTCCACGGTTTATGGATCGGGGGTATCTAACAAAACCAATATTTCACCTGTTGCATTTTTGGTGGACACGTGCAACAATATCTATATCAGCGGATGGGGGGGTACACTTGGCTTTGCATATCCCAATGTTGGGAATACACAAAATATGCCATTGTCCGTTGCTCCGGCCACTCCAGCTCAATCCATCACTGATGGCAACGACTTTTATTTTATCATATTGAGTGCAGGGATGCAAAACCTTTTATATGCCACCTATTATGGTCGCATAAGTTCGGATCCGGGTAAAGGTGAACATGTGGATGGAGGCACCAGCCGGTTTGACAAAAACGGTGTTGTATATCAAGCCATTTGTGGCGGTTGTGCCGGCAATGGCAGTTCGGCTCAGCCTTTTCCTACAACTCCCGGGTCTTTATCACCTACAAATGGTTCGAGCAATTGCAATGAAGTCGCTTTAAAAATTGCCTTTCAACTAACCGCTTTACAAGCAAATGCCATAACTATAAAAGACACTGTTGGCTGCGCACCATTTAAAGTAAAATTCACTAACAACTCTGTCAATGCAGTAACCTATAAATGGTATTTTGGAGATGGTTCACAACCGGATACTACTTTTTCTCCTTCACACACATTCAACATTCCGGGCACATTCACTGTAAAATTAGTAGTAAGCAATCCCGGTGCTTGTTATAAAACAATGGACTCTACGTTTGTTACCATTATAGTTGATTCATCGTCCATCCATAGCAACTTTACCTACAACATACTAAATTCTTGCAATCCCTATTTAGTTGCTTTCAATAATACTTCTATTTTCAGTGCTAAACCAGGTGCACAAAATCGTACTAAATTCACTTGGTATTTTGATGATGGAACTACGTTTGCAGGTGCCAATCCGCCCAACCATAATTTTCCCGATACGGGAACTTATACTGTCATGTTAGTAATGGTGGACACCGCCTCATGCAACAATCCCGACACTATGCGCAAAACATTTAAGCTGAGTTCAGACTTTGTGAAAGCACATTTCATACCAGATTCAGTATGCGTAGGTACGCCCATACTCTTTTCCAACCAATCTGCCAATGCACTTAGCTATGTATGGAATTTTGGAAATGGTAACACTTCCAATGCCACATCACCAACTATTACGTTTACCACTGCCGGAACTTATACCGTAACCTTAGTTGCACAAAATCCCGGCACTTGCAATAAGGCTGATACATCGAAAAAAACTGTTGTGATTTGGGCATTGCCAAAAGCTGATTTTAGTTATTCGCCCATCATACCGGTTGCCAATGAAGCTATAAAATTTACCAATACTTCTAAAGATGCCGACACCTACTTCTGGGGCTTTGGCGATGGCTCCAGCAGCACGTTGCAAAACCCAACTCATTTATACAACAAAACAGGGCGATATAAAGTTTGCTTGGAAGCAAAAAACAAGTTTGGATGCGTCAACCAAACTTGTAAATATGTAGATGCAGAAATTTATCCGGCTATTGATGTACCATCAGCTTTCAGCCCAAATGGTGATGGCATTAATGATGTGTTATATGTTAGAGGAGCGGCTGTGGACAAGCTTTTGTTTCGCGTTTATAACCGATGGGGAGAAAAGGTATTTGAAACAAACGATATCAATGTAGGATGGGATGGCAACTATAAGGGGAAGCCTCAAGAAGTAGAAGCTTATGCGTGGGTACTTGAGGCAACTTTTTTAGATGGCACAACGGAAAGTAGAAGTGGCAACGTAACCTTACTTAGATAACCTAATTAGCAATCAGATGAATTGGATGAAAAGATTTTTTACAACGCTGATACTTTTTGCAGGGTGTATGTCATTTTCTGCTCAAAAGACCAAAGCACAGGGGATGCACTTTTCTCAATACTACAATGCACCCTTACTACTAAATCCTGCCAATACAGCCTTGATGTCTGAAAATGATTATCGAATAGGAGTCAATTATAGAAATCAATGGGCAGCAGTTCCTGTTCCCTATCGCACATTTTCTGCTTATGCCGACTTACAGGCTTTAAGAAATAGAAATCAAACCAATTGGTTAGGTGTCGGATTGTCTTTTTGGAATGACAAAGCCGGTGATGGCAACCTATCATTGTCGCGTGCAGAAATAAGCATTGCCTATCACATACAAATGGGTCAGAATGCTATGATCTCAGCCGGTGCCAGTGCTGCCAATGTTCAACGAACCGTTGACTATAGCAAACTCACTTTTGACAAACAATGGGATGGATTTCATTTTGACCCTTCCAAAGCCAGTGGCGAACAAGGAAATATTGCTCGTACCAGTTTGTTTGATATAGGAGCAGGCATAAATCTCGCCTATTTTCCTAATGAAAATACCTATTTGAAAATAGGAGTTGGAATGGCTCATCTTACCCAACCCAAAGAAAGTTTTTATGGGCAGGAAAATCGCCTTGGTATGCGACCCACAGTCAACATAGATCTCTTAGTAAGGCTGAGTACCGCCGTTACTCTAAATCCCTCTATTTACTATACCCGACAAAAAGACGCATCAGAACTGCTATACGGAACCCTTTTTGATGTTTCCTTGTCAGGTAGTCATCAAACGGCTTCTGCTTTAATTCTTGGTGCATTTCACCGCTGGAACGAAGCTATTGTAGGGGTAGGAGGGCTACAGTATGGACAGGTAAAACTGATTTCCAGCTATGATTTCACCATTTCTTCTCTTAGTACTACCAACAAGGGAAGAGGGGCGTTTGAGCTCAGTATAATTTATACTGGACTATATAATCAAAATTCAGGCATGAGACGAACACTGAATTGCCCACGCTTTTAACAAAGATTTCTTCTGGTACAGAAATTGTAAGTAATATATTTGACCATAACATTTCGATATCCGTATGGAAAAGGAAAAATTCAAAGTACTCCTTGTTGAAGATGATACCAACTTTGGACAAGTACTCAAAAATTATCTTGAGCTCAATGATTTTGTTGTAGAATTAGCAAGAGATGGCATCTTAGGCTTAGCTGCATTCCGTCGAGAGAAATTCGACATTTGTCTTTTAGATGTCATGATGCCCAATATGGATGGGTTTACCTTAGCCGAAGAAATTCGCAATGTAGATCCAGACATGCCCTTATTTTTTCTCTCTGCTAAAAGCATGAAAGAAGACATTTTAAGTGGCTATAAATTGGGGGCCGATGACTACATCACCAAACCATTTGACAGCGAAATTTTGTTACAAAAAATAAAGGCTGTTTTAAAAAGAAATCAAGAGTTGCAAGAAAAGCAACACGCACAAGTTGAATTCCATATTGGTCGTTATCACTTCAATAGCAAGTTGAGAATACTGTCTATAAATGGTGAATCGCATACCTTATCGCCTAAAGAAAATGAGTTGCTCACCATGTTGGCAGAATACATCAATGATTTGTTGCCACGAGAAACTGCTTTGAAAAGAATTTGGGGTAGTGATACTTATTTCAATGGTCGCAGCATGGATGTATATATTGCTAAGCTTCGAAAATATCTGAAAGAAGACAGTAGTGTTGAAATTGTAAACATTCATGGAAATGGATTCCGTTTAGTGGCACCTGCTGAATAAATTTTAGCTTACCCTTTTTTTAAAAGCTACGTAAAGAAAATTTGCGTAGCTTTTTTAATAGTGAGTTTTAACAAAGGCAAACATTCATTTACCCCAAAAAAAACACCCTCAAAAATGAGGGCGATTTTTCAATTGGGGTATGCGATGTTATTTTACATCAATGGGTAAGGTGGCTATAATGCCATTTTGGTTATACAGTTGCACATAGTAAATACCCGAAACCTTGAGCGATTCGCTATTCAATTGAGCAAAGCCATTGTTAGCTAAGGCCTGACCCTTTTGAACAACTTGGCCGCTCATGTTAATGATGGAATAATCAAATGAAGAAACACTTTGGTCTTTGATGCGCAAATTCACCACTCCATTTGTGATTGGGTTAGGGTATGCAATGATGCTATTTTCGGCATGTAAATCATTGACACCGGTACCTAAAAGCAAGCGGTCTTCATGAATAGACATAGTCTGTACTTTAGTGCTGGAAAAGGTGTTGTCTTTGTATTCAGCACACAATAGTGGCAACAATTCTCCTACACGATAGAAGTTATATTGGAATTTTGCAACAACTTGTCCTTGGGTCAAACCAAAAGCAGTTAATAGTGCCAAAGGAGCAGGTGAACCTCCTACAAAGAAGCTATCTGATTGAGACCAATATGTTTTTACCATCAACACATTCTGATACCCGGTAACGGCACCAGATTTATTTAATACACGCATTTTTCCCCAACCTACAACCGTGTCTTTTTCTGTAACAAATGTCTTCCTTTGACACGGTGTGTTGTTCATGCTATAAGCAGCAATAGATAGGGTAAAATTTGTTGCAAAATTGTAGTTTGAACCCCAATTACTTCCCATAGTAGCCGGAAATTTCAATTTGTTGAATGTACTTGTATAAGGCGAGTTTTGAGCTAAAAACACCAAGCTGTCGTTCATTCCACCGGTAAGTGATGCTAAGGGAATTGCTTGGCGTGCAACTTGTTCACCAACATATTGAATACCTGTTGCGTTGATTCCACCCATCAAACTTGTAGAATACCTCAAGTTGTTGTTTATGGCATAAAACATGCTGTCAGCAAAAGTTACATTTGGAGACATTGCAGATGTGGCTGGCTTATGATAGTAGAACCAGATGTGTGAAGTAGTATAAGTAGCTGTTGATAAATCCCATTGAGCATTGGTAGCGGCTGAAATTACAGGATATACAGCGTTGGTATCTAATCTAAAGGCCGTATCGGTAATGGGAACCCATGTGGAATAAGTTGATTGGTTTAATGTGATTTGAGCTGATGCAGAAAAAGCACATACAGTAGCGAGTAATAAAAGTTTGCATCTCATAATTTTCCAGTTTTTTTTAAAAGTTCAATACGAAAGTATCAAGCGCCTTAATAACATGCAATGTGTTTGGGAAGAACTCAAGAATATTTGGTATTAACCCAAATGGAGCTTTAAGACTGGACCGGAAGTTTTGCTAAAAGTTGTGATTTATAAGCAGGGGCAACCGGAATTTCCACACCAGAATGCAGGCGAATTAATTGTTGTTGTAAAACCGCTATTTCACCAATGTTGACAATAAATGATTTGCTTACTTTTTGAAAGTATTCAGGAAGCTGACTCACTAAATTTTTTTGAGATTCGCGAATTAAATGTTTACGTGTTGTGGTATGAAATTCCAAATAATTACCCTCGCTCTTTACGAAAAGTACATCTTTCATGGGTAATTTAATGTAGCCGTTCTTTTCTTTGATAAATAAAACATTCTTCACTGCTACGCCTTCATCATCCGTTGTGTTGTTGTGGTGTGTTTTACCATAATTTGCAATAGCCAATTGCATGGCGGCATAGAGTGTTGCCTTGCTGAATGGTTTTTGAAGATAGGCGTTGGGTGCAGTTTCCAACGCCCTATTTATGGTTGCAAAATCTTCATAACTGCTTAAAAAAACAAAAGGAATCTTGTATTTGTTTTGAATTTCAATGGCTACATCTATTCCTGATTTGTGTCCACTTAATTGAATATCAAGAATAGCAAAATCAATATTTTCTGTTTGTAAAAAAAACAAGGCTTCAGTGTATGAAGATGCCATAACGGAAGAACCATATCCAAACGAATAAACTAATGCTTCAATATCGGCAGCAATCAGCAATTCATCTTCAACAATTAATGTTTTCATCCAGCATAAAAATACAGAATCACTCGTTTCTTTTTCTCTGTTCTTTTAATTTAAAAGTTAGTTTATAGATGGCACGAGCAGGATTGAGTTGAACAAATTGACCTGACATTTGCTTAGTCATTAATTTAACTATAGTCAACCCAACAGAATTTTCATTTTTATCTACAATATCAGAAATCGGTTTGCCATTATCGCCATAATCTAACTGAAAGGCATCGGTAATGGCATGAATTGAAATTGAGATTTCAATCGGGTTTCCACATTCAATTTTTGCGTGTTTAAAAGAATTGCTGACTAATTCCGTAAGCACCAAAGCCAAAGGAATTGCGGTGTCTAAATCCAACAATATTGCAGGAATTGAAAGTAAATATTTAGCCTTCTGATTCGGGTTTTGATACACTACTTTCAAAGATTCAAGTAATTGTGTAAAGTATAGATGTAGGTTTACTTGCTCAATTTCTCCTGTTTGATAAAGGCGTTGGTGGATTAAGCCAATACTTTGAATTCGGGTTTGCGTATCTACAAGTATATCATGCACATTGGGATCATGCACTGACCTCAGTTGTAGATTAATCAAGCTACTCACAACTTGTAAATTGTTTTTTACTCGATGATGAATTTCTTTCATCAAAAACTGCACCTTCTCTGCTTGATGAATAATTACACGCTTAGCCTTGCGTTGACGATAATATTGCCATCCGCCGGCTATTAAGAATAGCATAGTGACTACAAGTACTGTGGCTATTGATTGTGTCAATTTTTGATTCAATTGAGCTTCCTTCGTTAAATGGCGAATGGTATTTTCCTTATCGGCAGCTTGATATTTTTTGTCTAATTCTACCATTTTTTGCTGAGCCTCTTCCCCACTGTTTCTTCTGTTTAAACTATCAGCTATTCTTTCTGCAATCAGTGCATTTTTAAAATCATTCAAGCCTTCAAAAGCAGTGCTACGCATCTTCCAAAAGGCAGGTAGCAAAGCCATAATTTGATGACGCTCAGAAAGTGCAAAGGCTGAATCTGTTGCTGTAATAGCTTGAGAAAACTGTTTGGTAGAATTGTAATACACAACATAGCTACTCAAAATATTGAGCATGTTTATCGGATCAGAAATTTCCAATGTTGCCCTTTTAGAAAGATCAAGATATCTCAATGCTGAATCATTTTTCCTTAACCCCAAATATGCATCTGCAAGAAAATCGTAGGTATAGGCATCATCTGAAGTTGTTCTTTGGGGCGATTGAAGTGCATGGTAGCAAGCTATGATAGCACTGTCATACTGTTCATTTTCGTTGTAGGCAACCGCAAGTTGGGTGTATATGTCTTTCAACAAGCTTTTATCTTGGGAATTTTTCAACAAGGCAACTGCTTGGTTTCTCAATTTTATAGTTTTTTCAAAATCAGAAATAGCAAAGTAGGCTTCACTCAAAGTTGTGCTTACTCGAGCCATATTTCCCGTGTCGTTAGCTGCTTTAGCTTCATCAAAATATAGTAGTCCAGATTGAATGATGGGTGGATAATTTCCTTTAAGCAAATAGCAATGCATCTGAATGGTTGCTGCTAAGAAATAGGCATCATGAAGTTGACCTATGCTTTTCAAATCATCCATTGCCATTTGTGCAAAGTGCATAACACTATCACAATTCCCAACAGAATTAAAAGCATCTGCAATACCCGAATATCCCTCACCTCTAAGCTTTTTATTTTTTATATCCGTCGCTGCATTAATGCCAAGTCGATAGTAATAAATAGAGCTATCAAAGCAATTTTCAGAACCTAATTTTTCTGCACGAGAAAATAAACGATTTGCCTCTTGGATGTTGATTGGAGCCTTATTTGGTTTTGGGTTTTCGCTGCAAGCAGAAAATAAAAGGCTTATCAAAAGCATTTGAAGAAATAGCCGATATCCATTATAGACAGTCACCTGCAACAAGGTAAATAAGAAGCTGATACCTTACTAATCAATTGGGATAATCTCATGGATTTACGGTATGAAGAAAGGAAAGTTTGATCAAGAATTCTTACAATCAAACACTTCAGGCAGACAAATTATCAAGTGAACAATGTTTGGTTCATACAGAATTCATATATCATTCAGCGTATTAGGTTAACATCGTTTTTCCATAACAAGCTACCATCACCATAGCTTAAAAACCTAAATTGATGCCGGAGGGCATAATCATAAACTTTTTTCCAATCTTCACCGATTAGGGCTGCCACTAACAATAATAAAGTAGATTGTGGTTGGTGAAAATTAGTTACTAAGCCCCTAACAATTTTAAATTCGTAGCTCGGTGCTATTAAAATTTGTGTTCGGGTAATTAATCGATCGCTTTCATGCTTGGAAAACCAATTTAAAACAGCCTGTAAAGCTTCTTTTGGTGGCACTCTTAAATTCATTTCATAAGGATCCCATTGGCTAACAGCTATTTTACTAAAATCAGTTTCACTATGGATAATCAGTTTAAGCCCAATCCAGTAAAGGCTTTCCAGCATTCTTAATGATGTGGTACCGACGGCTACAATTCCATTATCGTGATGGTCAATAAGGTTTTTCACGACATCAACTGAAATATCAATCCACTCGGCGTGCATGGAATGCAATTCCATCTTTTCAGTTTTCACCGGAGCAAAAGTGCCAGCACCTACATGAAGCGTAACAAATGCCTGTTGAATACTTTTTTGGTTCAACGATTGCATAACTGCTTCAGTAAAATGAAGCCCGGCTGTTGGAGCAGCTACACTTCCTTCCGATGAGGCATATATGGTTTGATAACGTATCGAATCGCTTTGTTCAGCTTTTCTATGTAAATAAGGTGGTAGAGGGATTTTTCCTATAATTTGCAATACTTCCGCAAAGCATTTTTCTGGATGATTCCAGCTTAGTTCAATTTTAAAATAACCATTACACCGTTCTACAATAGATGCATTCAATACAAGGTTGTCAACTTGAGCAGAAAGCACGACATTCTCTTTCCACTTTGCAGCACCACCAACGAAGCAGTTCCAAATCACCCGCTCGGTCTGCAGCATAGCCGATTGAACAGCAGTATTTTCGTTGCTTGGTTCAAGACAAAAAACCTCTATCATTCCACCGGTTGGTTTTTGAAAGAGTAAACGTGCCGGCACAACCTTCGTTTGATTGAACACCATCAAAGATTGAGCAGGAATATAGTCTGCAATATTTCGATATTGGTCTTCTGAAATCTTCCCTTCTTTATAAATTAAAAGCTTTGACGCATCTCTTTCAGGTAAGGGATAGTCTGCAATTCTATCAAGCGGAAGGTCGTAGCGAAAATCTGCAATTCGCAATTCCTTTGGGTGCATGTATGTATCTTATCTAAGCTCTGGAATAGTGATACCGGTAATTTTCCGATACAGATCTAAGGCATACAAATCTGTCATTCCAGATATAAAATCAACAACCGATTGAATGTCTTTATAAAGATTGTTTTGGAATTTTGTTATAACAAATTGTGGTGGAATAATCTGTAAAAGTTTGCTTGAACGTTGGGAGCTCGGCTTCAAAACTGCATGAACAAATTCCTTCAATAAACCGCCCATAATATTGAAGCCGGCAATTTCAATTTCTACTACCGATCGGTAGTTATAGATATAGCGATAAGAATATTCGTTGATGGCTTCTATCAATAGTTGATCCCTTTCCGGTAAGCATTTCATCAAATCGGTTTCTAAAGTGCCGGCAAGCAAAGAAGCTTCTTGTTGAAGAAATATTTTTGACAATTTTTCAACCATCAACCCAATCCAAGCAGCTCTGATAATTTGAACTTTTTGATTGTCATCACGAACCTTAGAAAGCTTCTTTTTTAAATAATCAGCCGTATTAAAGCCTTCAGATTTTTCAAAAAAAGGGAGAAAGAGTTCTTCAATTTTTTCTAATGAAACAATATGTAACCGATGAGCGTCTTCTAAATCAATAACACGATAGCAGATATCATCTGCTGCTTCCGTCAAATAAACAAAGGGATGGCGGGCAAATACATGCCCTGCTTGGTCTTTTTGAACTATTCCTAAATGGGCAGCTATTCGCTGAAAGGTTTGTACTTCACTATCAAAAAAGCCTGATTTTTTAGTTGCTATAAAGCCGGATGCTTTATCAAATCCTTCGGTAGAACGACAAGGATATTTCACTATAGAAGCTAAAGTAGCATAGGTTAATTTATAGCCGCCGGGCTCAATTTCATTGAAGCTATGCGTTAAAACACGCAATGCATTTGCATTGCCTTCAAATCGTTCAAAATCCTTCCATTGATTTTTAGATAAATGGTCAGACAACATGCTTTTAGATTCGCCTGATAATTCTCTGAAAAAATTACGAATGGCATCTTCGCCAGAATGACCAAATGGTGGATTACCAATGTCATGCGCCAAACAAGCCGTTGCTATTACAGATTGCAATTCATGCAGATAAAACTCTTGTAAATGTGCCTCTTCAAAACCATGTTTTTCAGCTAAAGCATTGCCTACAACCTTTCCTAATGAACGTCCTACCGATGCCACTTCCAAACTATGTGTCAGGCGATTGTGCACAAACACGGCACCCGGTAAAGGAAACACTTGTGTTTTGTTTTGCAATCTGCGAAAGGGCGATGAAAAAACAACACGATCATAGTCTCGTAAAAACGATGTTCGAACACGATCAGGATTTGCGATTTTATTTTCAGGGTCGCCCGTGCGCATCGTGCTGAAGAGTGTGCTCCAGTTCATTCCGTAAAAATGCACCAATTTAGTGGATTATACGGCGAATGATTCTTTGTTTAGATCTTGTTAAGTCTTCCATACGATTAAACTATTCCCCTAATAAACTGTCCCTAAGAATATGCAAAGTTCATTGTTTCCATTCTTTATAAAAGCATTAAAACCATTTTACAAAACACAATATTTTGGGGTTATCTTTCTTGCTTTGCCTCTCTATTCTTTGGCACTTCCACGCAATTCATCAATACGGATGCCCTATCAAACTGCCGGTTTGACAGAGCATCAAGCTGCTGCTCATTTGTTAGATAGGTTTACATACGGAGGAACATCAAAAGACGTAGATGAAATTGTAAAGATAGGACTAACAGTATGGTTTGAGAAACAATTAGATGGCAATTTGCCCGATGATGACTTAATGCAGCGTTTACAACAATTTGATGCATTGAAATATAGCAATACGGAAATTGCTGATATATTTCGTCGAAACGGGCAAATAATTAAAGATGCTGAAAAGGCTGGCATTATTCCTAAAGACTCCGCTAAAAAGGGAAAGGATGCCACAACCTATCAAAGTGCAATTGACTCATTCAGCAAAGCAATGGGTTGGCGAAAGGAACAAGAATTATTTCGTCAGCAAATTGGTCAAAAACTGCTCCGGGCAATATTTTCAAACAACCAACTACATGAAGTATTGACAGACTTTTGGTTTAACCATTTCAATGTTTCCCTCAGCAAAAACGATTGTGCTTTGTATGTACCGAATTATGAACGAGATGTGATACGACCCAACGTAGTCGGTAACTTTTACGATCTTTTACTTGCAACAGCTCAATCACCAGCTATGCTTTTGTATCTCGACAATTTCACCAGTTCGGGGCACAATAGCAACTTTTCTCAACAAGACTCAATTCAACTACAAAAATTAAAGCTTCGACTATCCAAATTGGACTCATCAGAAGCAATTAAGCTTCGTAAACAAATCAACAGAAAAACGCAAGAGGGATTAAATGAAAACTATGCACGAGAATTGATGGAGCTCCACACATTGGGTGTGGATGGTGGATATACCCAACAAGATGTTACCCAAGCAGCAAGAGTTTTAACAGGGTGGACAATCTATCCAAGTAGTCCCAACATGCCTGGCTATCAACAGGTTCAAGGGCTTATGAAAAGAAAAGGATTGGAAGAAATGTCAAAAGAAGGCTTTGTAAGATCGGGTGATTTTTTCTTTGCTATCCAAAAGCATGATGATGGTGAAAAAATAGTTCTTGGGAAAAAATTCCTTTCAGGCGGTGAATATGAAGAAGGATTGACTTTGCTCCATCTTTTGGCTAACCAGCCGGCAACAGCAAAATTTATTTGTAGAAAAATAGCCGTTCGCTTTGTGTCGGACAATCCCTCTCAAAGTTTGATTAATAAATTGGCGAAACGATTTCAAAGCTCCGATGGAAACATACGTGCCGTGTTGGAAGACATGGTTGCTTCACCAGAATTTTGGAAAAAAGAAACTTTCTATGCAAAAACAAAATCACCTTTCGAATTGGCTGTTTCCGCACTTCGTGTGCTTCATGCCGATTTACAAAATCCCATACCAATCGTTCAATGGATAACCAAACTGGGACAACGATATTATTACTTTCAAGCCCCAACAGGATTTCCCGATCAAGCAAAATTTTGGATCAATAGTGGCACGATACTTTCCAGAATAAATTTTGGCTGGGCTTTAGCTACTAAAAACATAAAAGGCATCCGATTTGATTCGAATGAATTTGATAAGAACTCGCTAAATTGGAAAACTACAATCGCCCAAAGTCTATTACCAGAGCGAGATGTAACAAAAATTTTTACCAGAACTCAACAACCGATTGACCAACAAGCAATAGCTCAAGACACCGATAAGGATACCATGAATATGCTTTCTAATATTAAGGCACCCAAAAGCCAACCAGTCATAGATTCTGTTTCTCAAAGTCTTGGAATGATCATTGGTTCGCCTGAATTTCAACTTCGCTAATTTTATTAACAATCAGAACAAAATTTGAAGTTATGTGGAATCGTAGAGCATTTTTAAAAAGCGGAGGCTTAGCCATGTTGGGCATAGGCTTAGGGGGCATTCCTTCTTTTATAGCTCAGGTAGCCAAAGGTGCCAATCAAAAGCTGCCAAACTATGGAAGACGAAAAGTATTGGTGTTTATTTTTCAACGAGGAGCAATGGATGGGCTCATGGCCGTAACGCCTTTTACAGACCCTTTTTTAAAACAAGCTCGACCGGCACTGTTCATGAGTCCGGCCAACACAGAAGCTGCTCCCTTATTAGATCTTGATGGAAGATTTGGATTACATCCAAGCTTTCAGGAATTAGGACAATTGTTTCAAAACAAGGAAATGGCTATTGTTCATGGTATGGGCTCACCCAATAATTCAAGAAGTCATTTTGATGCCCAAGATTATATGGAAAGTGGTACCCCTTTCAACAAAGGCACTTCCAGCGGTTGGTTAAATCGTGCTGTTGGGTTGATACACGACCATCAAACACCCTTCAGTGCCGTTAGCTTAACCAGTGCTTTACCTCGAAGTTTTTATGGAAATAATGAAGCAATTGCTATCAGCAATCTCACAGATTTCGCCTTGCAAATGCGCGGTTCAGACTCTAAAGCCATGCAACAAGATTTTGAATCCTTATACCGCAACTCTTCTTCTACAATGCTGAATCGTGCCAGCAAAGAAAGCTTTGCAGCCATGAGTATGTTAAAGCCGGAAGAGTTGAAAAAATATCGCCCTGAAAATGGCGCAGTTTATCCTTCAACCTCATTAGGCAATGCGTTGAAACAAATTGCGCAACTAATAAAATTAGATGTTGGTTTGGAAGTTGCCTTTACAGAAAGCTTAGGCTGGGACACGCACTTCAATCAAGGAACAACTCAAGGTGTTTTTGCTCGTAGTGCTACGGATTTAAGTAGAAGTATCAATGCCTTTTGGCAAGACCTTGGTTCTTATCAAGATAACACGGTATTGATGACCAGCACTGAGTTTGGGCGCACCATGCACGAAAATGGAACAGGCGGTACAGATCATGGAAGAGCCAGTTGTTGCTTTATTTTAGGAAGTCAAATAGATGGAGGACACGTATATGGAAATGTACCCATTTTATCTTTTGAAAACTTAGCTGATGGTAGAGATTTGCCGGTAACAACAGATTTCCGTACGGTGTTTAGCTCTGTTGCCGACAGGCATCTTGGGCTGAAAAATGATGCCGCTTTATTCCCCGAGTGGGAAAAAGAAAAGTTGTCTTTATTTCGAGGATAAGAGAAAAACAAGTTAATAAATCTCACTATTAGTTTTATAACGGCTCAACCGTTTTTCTGCACGAACCAATTTATCGTGCACAACATTTTTTTCGTGTGGAGTCCAATATTCATCAGAATCATACTTATGAATTGCCTCTTTTATTTTTTCTTGCTCATCCATAAGTTTGTAATATTCTCGTTCAGTTATCTTTCCAGATTTGTAGGCACCTCGAATGGTTCTTTCCTGCGCACGTTGCTTTGCCTGAAAGTTTTGAGCCTGAACAGGAGAAGAAATAGAGAAACCGAGCAGAAAAATTAATAGAAAATAGCAATACTTCATATCAAACAGTGTATTAATTATGTTTGAACCGCAATTACTGTGCCTAAAGTTTAATTAACTCTTCAGTTTTCTGATCAAAAAATTGATATTGGGTAATTTGAGCATTGTTATCAGAAACAATTTTCAACTTCACCTTATAGAAACGATACCATTTCCAAGCAATAGAATTAAAGAAAATGCCCTTGGTGAGATAGGCGGCTAAAATAGGATGGACATGTAAAGCAAGGGTACGATGCCCTTGGTTAATCAAGTATTTTAGATCCTTTTCAATCTCATCGGCTATCAATAAAGACGGGCCTATTTTTCCGGTACCTTTGCAACTTGGACAAACCTCAGCAGTGGTAATATTTAATTCCGGGCGAAGTCTTTGGCGAGTAATTTGCATTAGCCCAAATTTCGACACCGGCAAAATAGTATGACGTGCCCGATCATTAGCCATAAACTCCTCCATGGAATCATGAAGTTTCTTTTTGTTTTCGGGAAGGCGCAAATCAATAAAGTCAATGATGATGATTCCACCTAAATCACGCAATCGCATTTGGCGGGCAATTTCCTTTGCTGCTTCCAAATTAGTAGTAAGTGCACTCAACTCTTGCGATGCATCAGCACTACGTGTTCCACTATTTACATCAATAACATGTAAAGCTTCCGTATGTTCAATAATCAAATAGGCTCCACTATCTAAGTTTACCGTTTTTCCAAAGGAGGATTTAACCTGTTTCGTAATACCGTATTGATCAAAGATGGCGTTGTTGGTGCTGTGGAAAGAGACGATATCCTCTTGTTGGGGTGAAATTCTGGAAATATATTCCTGCGTTTCCTTTACTAAAGATTTATCATTAATGACAATTTTTTGAAAGCTATCGCTTAATAGATCTCGAAGAATGGAGGTTGTTTTATCCTTTTCACTTAGAATAATCTGAGGAGGTTTTGCTCCTTGTAGGTTTTGCTGAATGCTTTCCCACATTTCGGCAAGTGAAAGAATATCAGCATGTAGCTCAGCTGTATTTTTACCTTCTGCGGCAGTTCGCACGATTACGCCAAAGTTTTTAGGCTTGATGGCTTCAACAATGCGTTGCAACCTTTTCCGTTCGTCTGCCGAATGAATTTTTCGAGATATGGCTACTATATCGTTAAAAGGGGTCACGACTACAAACCGACCCGGCAGCGATATTTCACAACTCAGCCTTGGACCTTTAGAAGAAATAGGCTCTTTCAGAATCTGAACCAACACTTCCGGTTTACCATTGAGTACTTCGGTAATTTTTCCGGATTTGATGATATCAGTTTCGTTTTGAAATTTACCAAAATCGGTACCCCAAGGCGTATTTCCATTTAGGGCATACTTGGTAAATTTTAGCAACGATCGGAAATAAGGGCTGAGATCGGTATAATGCAAGAAGGCATCTTTCTCATAACCCACATCTACAAAAGCAGCATTCAGTCCGGGCATAAGTTTTTTTACCTTGCCGAGATATAAATCGCCGACAGCAAATTGGTCTTGAGAATGTTCGTAATGTAATTCTACAAGTTTCTTGTCTTCGAGTAAGGCAATTTCCACGCCTTCTCCCGAAGCATTGATGATAAGCTCTTTGTTCATGCTACCGTCTTTAAACAACTATTCCCCGGCTGGCACTGCAATACTTCAAAAGACTCTGTACGTTGGAAAGTTGAATAGCCTCCATGAAAAAGCCGAAATATAAACAAGACTATAAAACAAGGCTTGGTATATATAGTTCAAAACCCACAAATTTGTGCAGCAAAAAATTCAAGAGGCTGTATAGAGAAACCGAAAAACAGCCAAGGAAACAATTAATCCCCTGAAAACTATTTTTTCTTATGACGGTTCTTTCTCAAACGCTTTTTGCGTTTATGAGTAGCAATTTTATGTCTTTTTCTCTTTTTACCACAAGGCATATTTAAAAGATTTAAATGTTGTTTAAAATGTTTTTATGTAATCGTCAATATCCTTACTAAATTCAGGATTATTCATTAACTTCTTTGCTTTTTCCAAAAGTTCAAGTGCCTTTTGTTTTTGTCCGCTTCCTTTGTATGCTTCTGCCAATCCTAAAAGTGCTTCCATATTTTCAGGTTGTTGACCCAGTACGCGATCAAAACGTGCTATGGCTTTATCAAACTGTCCTGAAACAATTCCTTGCTGTCCGAGGATAAGATTAGCCGGAATATTATCCGGGTGTTTTTCTGTCACCTCACGTAGCATCAGCACTCCCTGCATTGTTTCTCCTGTGCCGATAAAACATTCTGCAAGGTCAACTTTAAGGGTGTCATTATTAGGGTTGAGCTGCAAAGCACGGTTAAATCCTTCAATGGCTTGCTGCCCCATCCACGTCTGCATACTTTCGGATTTGGACTTTCGTGCCAGCTCTAAAAATAATTGGGCTGCAAAGGTGAGCTTTTTTTCGGAATTAACCAACTTCGCTTCTTGAAGAAAATAATGTGCAGCAATGGGGCCTTGTTTATGCTGCAACCAAAGGCGGGCAAGGGTATCAAAAACAACAGCCATCTTCGAAGAATCGGAGATAGCTGAAAGACGTTGTTCCAAGGTGTTTATCTCTGCTTTTGCATGTGCCGGAAGCGCACGATTAGCAGCAGACAATAGAGAGTCAAAAGAGGCCGGATGAACCGTATGGTTCATACTACCTGACGCTTGCGTTGAAGCGGCAGTTTTGGGCGGAGTATTTTTTACTCCAAAATATAGTATGGCAATTAGGGCTAAAGCCGAAAAAATTGCGATGAAGTGAATGGGGCGCACCAAATATGTTTTTTTGATTTTCGGCGCAAAGGTAGGTAAAACGAGTGTGGTAAGTTATAGCCTTCTTATGCATCATCTTCTCCGGTATGATTTCCACGCAAAATTGGTTTTGCATCTTTTACCGACTTCACAAACTCTTTTGCCGGCTTAAATGCGGGAATGAAATGTTCGGGTATTTCTACGGCGATATTTTTTTTAATGTTCCGACCGATTTTAGCAGCTCTCTTTTTTAAAATAAAACTACCAAAACCACGGACATACACCGGCTCACCTTCAATAAGCGAGGTCTTGACCTCCTTAAAAAAAGCTTCCAGAGCCACGAGAATATCCACTTTTGGGATTCCGGTTTTTTCTGCAATGCTGCTTACTACATCAGCCTTTCTCATAATTTTTTTGTGTTTAGCGCTTGAAGTTTAAGTGGGTTATGTTTTATATCGTTCAAAGATAAAAACTATCCTTCAAAATTTTAACACATAGACAATTTTTTTTACAAATTTTTTTATCTAACAGTAAATTTAATTGACTAAATTCTGAAGATGGCTCTTTGACTGATACAAACTACTTTTAAAATCCTAACTTGATTTACTAAAAAATAGCACTTTTAAAACCATTGGTAACATTTTTTCAGGCTGACTATCACAGAATTTACATCCCCCCCCAAAAAACTCATTCTTGCACCACAACAAGGCCCTTTGGTAAAATTAGACTATTGAAAATAGGCGAAGTAAGAAGTCAGTAGGTTTTGAAGTGTATTTTTGCGCTCAAAATATATTTTGCGTGGCTGTAAATAAACGTAAGGCTGTGGCAATTTGGCTACTGATTGGCGTATTCATGATTATAGTTCAGGTGTTGTTAGGCGGAGTTACTCGCCTTACAGGTTCAGGCTTATCCATTACGGAATGGAAACCCATTATGGGTGCACTGCCACCTATGAATGAACAAGAATGGAACCATGCTTTTGATGGATATAAACAAATTGCACAATACAAGTTTTTAAATGCTCATTTTTCACTTGATGACTTTAAGTCTATATTTTTTTGGGAATGGTTTCATCGCTTATGGGCAAGGTTGCTAGGCGTGGTTTTTGCTTTAGGGTTCATCTATTTCTTAGTACGAAAATTTTTCGATCGGGAAATGGTTATTCCCTTTTTAATACTTTTTTTATTAGGTGCGGCGCAAGGATTAATTGGTTGGATTATGGTGGCAAGCGGGCTAAACAATGAAAATTTATATGTAAACCACATTAAACTTGCTATTCACTTTATAGCTGCATTATTGCTTTTATGCTACACACTATGGTTTGCTCTGAAATTATTGGTGAAAGAAGAACAAAGAATCTCCATACCCGGATTTCGAAATTTCACCCTTTTCATTATTGTTTTTTTGGGGTTACAATTAGTTTATGGTGCATTTATGGCAGGGCTTAAGGCAGCAACCTATGCACCAACTTGGCCGGACATTAATGGCACATATATACCTGAAAATCTATGGCAACTCAGTTGGATTAATGACCCTATCAATGTTCAATTTTTTCATCGTTTACTTGCTTATACTTTAGGTACCTTAATTATTTTTTGGACAGGCGCAGCGTTTCGGCTTTCAAAGCAGCAAAAAAGCAAGTTTTTTTCTGCAATCAAATGGCATCCAATTGTATTGGTGTTATTACAAATAGGGCTTGGGATATTCACTGTTTTATTATCACCTAAAATGCAACCCAATCATTTTGGAAGGTATGAAGCATTAGCTGAAACGCACCAGTTGGTAGCCATGTTTTTATTAGTGTCTTTGGTCATCAATTTATTTGCTGTCAATAAAAAGAAAAGCTAAGCTTTTTTTTAAGTCAGTTTGGTATTTGAACTTTTGTTTTTTAGCTTAGGGACATGGTTCCCACATGCTGACGTTTATAAACAGAATATATCGGTTTCTTCCGGTTCAGTTGCTTTTGTTGCACTTCAGAAAATATCAATTACTGCTATTTTTTTGGGTGCTTTTAGTAGCAACTATTTCGGGGAATTTTGCTGCTCATTTTGGCGCATCGACACTATTTCTTGCCCCTGAATATTTGGGTGAAATCAATTTTGCCAGCATGTTTCTGTTAGGCAGTACGATGGCCATATTCATCATGTCTTGGAATATCACTACGTTCATTATTCACAGCCACCGTGTTCCTTTTTTAGGTGCAACTCGTCATGCTTTTCTCAAGTATTGTATCAATAATGCCATTATCCCTTTGTCCTTCTTGGTATTCTATTCAGTGATGAGTATTCGATTTCAGTATGTAGATGAACATACCAGCATTTTCGGAACCATTCTAATGCAATTAGGTTTTTATTCGGGCTTAGTCTTGTTTTTATTTTTCTCGTTTGCCTATTTTTTTCGTGTAGATAGAGATCTTTTCAAAGTAGTGTTATCCACTATTACAAATCCTTCCGTTATTAGAGGTATTATTCCGTATGACTCCTTAGATGTAGAGTTTGACATGATTCGAGCAGATACTTTTTTATCTGAAACCTTGCATTTGGAACGAACCGGCGATTTAGAAAATTATCATCCGCGTTTATTAAGTGCTGTGTTGCGCAGACACCATCGAAACGCCATCACTGCCACCATCTTCGCACTTTTACTTTTGTTTGTGTTAGGTGCATTTTCTGAACAACCTCGATTGCGTATTCCCGCAGGAGGAAGCTTTTTACTACTTTTTACAGTCATGACCGGATTGGTAGGAGCCATGAAATATTTCCTTAAAACTTGGGAGCTGATGGGCTGGGTTTTTATTGCCTTGTTGCTTTCCGTGATGGTTCATTTGAAGGTATTTGATTTGCGAAGTATTGCATACGGTTTAGATTACAAAACAAGTCAACAACCCATTCCAAACTATGAATATGAGAGTGTCAAACATTTTTTTAATGAGTCTCGATATGTTCAGGATGAAAAGAAAGGGATTGAAAGGCTGGATCATTGGCACGCTAAACTTGCCACTGAGGCTAAGCCTCCCTTAGTTATTATTTCTGTTAGTGGCGGTGGAACTCGTGCTGCCTATTGGACATTTGCCGTTCTTCAGCGATTAGATAGCTTGTGCAAAGGAAAAATTTTTTCAAACACCGTTTTGATGACAGGAGCATCGGGCGGAATGATTGGTGCTGCATATTGGCGGTCTATACACATGGCTGCTATGCAAGGGAAAATTTCAAACCCGTATGACAACCGCTATCAAGCCAACATCGGGAAGGATCTACTTAACGCTATTATCTTTTCCTTTGCTTGTGTAGATATTATTTCGCCTTTCAACAAAATTTCAGTTGCAGGGCGTATTTACACGAAAGATAGAGGCTACTCTATGGAAGAAGAATTGATACGCAATACAGAAGGTGTTTTAGATGCAAAGCTTGGTGATTTTCAGAAGCCTGAAGAGATTGGCACAATTCCCCAAATGATTATTAACGGCACCATTATAGATGATGGCAGAAGGTTGATGATGTCGGCACAACCAATTGCATTTCTTACACAACCCGCCTATGCACTTCGAGATACGGCAAACCCGCCTATTGATGCCATAGATTATGCCTCGTTTTTTACCCACCAAAATCCTTTTAATTTAAGACTGACTACCGCACTTCGTATGAACGCAACCTTCCCTTATATTCTACCGGTTGTAAAAATGCCTTGTAAACCACAAATGAACATAATGGATGCTGGTTTGCGCGACAATTTCGGCACCGAAGTAGCATTACGATACTTTTTTGTATTTAGAAAATGGATGGATGAAAATGTTGGCAACATCATATTTCTACAAATCCGTGATACTCGCGAAAATGAGGTATTGCCATCTACTGAAGAAAGTTCATTAGGAGCTATGTTGGTTGACCCATTAACAGTCATAGAAAATAAATGGGAACCTTTTCAATCTTATGCTCAAGGCTATCTCAAAGACATGACACCGGAATTAAGCAATCGTGTGCACTTCATTACACTCAGCTATTTTCCAAAAGAGATCAAGAAAACTGCTGCACTCAATTTTCACCTTACTATAAGGGAGAAACAGGATTTATTACAGTCATTATATAATCCTACTAATGAAGCGGCTATAAAAACAACTTTAGAATTGCTGCAATAACTGTATCCAATCCGGGATTTCAGGAGACCAATTTTCTTTTTTCAGCTTTCCCAAAATACTTCTGTTACTATAAAAATTTGCTTTCTGTTGAAGATATTCAGGGAGCTGAATCAGGCGACTAAACTGTGCTAATTGAAGCCAATCCTTCTTCGAAAAGAAATGAAAAAAGGATGACAACAAAGGGCGCAATTCTTTCAGATTCCAATAATGATAGAGAAAAGGATGAGCCGTGTGAATGATACCTGCACGAGAAAAACAAAGCGAAAAGGCAAATTGTTCCACTACATGCTTGGGAAATTTGGAATAAACAGTATCCGTAAAATCCAACACTTCATCCAAAAGAAAGCGATCGTCTGCACGAAAACCCAACACGCCGGCATTCCACATGGTGGCATCTTTCGGCATTTCAAAAAGTTGTTGGTTAATTTCAAATTTATGCTGTTCAAAATAAAGATTCAGCTTTTGAAAAACCATATTGGACGAGCCTTTCAGCTTTCCTTCTTGAATGTGCATGATGCGTTTGCCACTTCCTATTTTTTCAAACAAAGAGCTGAGGGGTGCACAACTATACACATCCGTATCGCAATAGAGAATATTGCCTTTGATTTTTGTGGCAAAATCACGCAACAATTCAATCTTAACCCGGTGCACAAAATCTATTTCTCCACGCCATTTGCGGATAAGAGCTTCGTTTATTGACACAAGCGACAAATTAAATGGAAGCGGTTTCCATTTTTCAAAATAAGCTGCCTGATCAGTGTAAATACAAACATGCAGTTGTTGCAATTCAGCCTGGTTATGCTGTGCCGTTATAGAAAGTAAGGCCAAGGCACATTCATGCAAAATTTCTTCGTTGCCGTAAGCTTGGAAAACAATATGATTTTGAGAGGTACTATTCACCAATGTAAAGACTTGGGTGTGTATCTAAAAAGCGTTCTGCTACCATCAGGTCATCGTGCAGTATTCTATCTGTATCCATTTTTGAAACTTGCATCCGAAAAGCCTGTCGAATTTTTTCCAACTTGGGAGAGCTCTTTTGTGGCAATCGAAAATCTAAGGCTTGAACAGCCGTAATCAATTCAATTGCCAATACCCGTTGAACATTTTCGACTACTCTTTTCAATTTGGTTGCGGCATTTGCGCCCATGCTAACATGGTCTTCTTGTCCATTACTGCTCACAATACTATCTACACTGGCCGGCGTACACAATTGTTTGTTTTGGCTAACGATGGCAGCAGCTGTGTATTGAGCAATCATAAAGCCGCTATTCACACCGGCATTGGGGGCAAGAAAGGGTGGCAATCCTCGTTGTCCACTTACTAACAAGTAAGTTCTACGTTCGGAAATGTTGGCTAATTCGGCAAGGGCAATGGCGGCAAAGTCAAGATTTAGGGCTAAGGGTTGTCCATGAAAATTACCTCCACTCATGATGGCATCTTCATCATGAAAAACTATTGGATTGTCTGTTACCGAATTAATCTCCGTTTCTAAAATATGCTTGATGTGGTCGAGTGCATCTTTACTTGCACCATGAACCTGCGGAACACACCGAAATGAATAAGGATCTTGCACTTGAATTTTTGTTCGAGTTTGTAGCTCGCTTTCTTTTAAAAGATCAAAAACACGCTGTGCTGTGGCTATCTGACCCTTATGAGGGCGAACCCGATGCAGTGGGCTTTTAAAAGGTTCGCTTTTGGCATCAAACGCATCTGCACTTAGAGCAGCCAACACATCCGACCAAGCACTCAGGTTTTGTGCACGAAGCAAGCACCACACCGCATAACTACTCATAAATTGTGTGCCATTCAAGAGGGCCAAACCTTCTTTTGCAGCTAAGGGAATGGGCTGTAAACTTTCTTGAGTTAGTGCTTCTAATGCCGTTTGTTTTGTGCCTTTGTAATTGACCATTCCTTCACCAAACAAAGGCAAACTCAAATGTGCTAAGGGTGCCAAATCGCCCGAAGCTCCTAAAGAACCCAATTCATATACAACTGGACTAATACGGCGATTGTAAAATTCAATAAGCAAAGAAACTATTTCAGCTCTTATACCACTATAACCCTTTCCCAGCGCATGAATTTTCAGCAAAAGCATCCAACGGACAATGTCTTCCGGCACTTCATCACCCATTCCACAAGCATGGCTACGCACCAAATTGTGTTGCAAATCGGATAATTCTTCATCGGCAATTCGAACATTACACAATGATCCAAAACCGGTATTGATTCCGTAAAATGTTTGTCCGGATTCCAGAACCTTGTCTAAGTATGAACGGTTAATGTTGATGCGTTGTTGTGCTTCTGATGAGAATTTTATTTCTGATTTAGGCACAAAACGAGCTAAGAAATCAAAAGTTAGATTTTCGGGCAAATTCATGTTTGAAAAGTAAAGGGGGGAATAATGTTGGCAAAGCTAAGAAAGCAACCTAAAGGTATTGGGTCTTAAAAAAAATCACTATTCAGTTTTTAATAATTCTACATCAAAAATCAGTGTGCTGTTAGGTGGAATGCTTCCTGCACCACGATTTCCATATCCCAATGACGAAGGAATGAAGAAGCGAAATTTTGAACCTTCATTCATCAGTTGTACCCCTTCTGTCCAGCCTACAATCACTTGGTTTAGCCCAAAAGTAGCCGGTTGGTTTCTTTTGTAGGAACTATCAAACACTTGTCCATTCGTTAGGCGGCCTTCATAATGTACCGTTACACGACTGCGATCATTTGCCGGACGAGCACCCGTACCGTGTTGCAACACTTCATACTGTAATCCGGATGCCGTGGTATTTACATTATCTCTTTTTGCATTTTCAGTTAAAAAATTTTCACCTTCCTGCTCGGCATTGGCTGCTTTATTTCCTAAAAAGCTTTTCAATCTGTCTTGTAGGCTCATACGTTATTTTGTTTTAGAAAGTGGAAAATTCGGTATCTAAAATGGCATTGCCTAAATATTTTTGTTGTCATTATCTTAATTTCTCTAAAGTAGAAAAGGCTTATTGTGCGACTTGTGGAAAAAATAGGGACTGTATAAAATCATTTTTTCTTGCCCGATGGCTGATAAATTCAAACGATTATCTTTGTGGCAAATCATTTCATTCCATGCGCTTTATTGTAAGCTCCACCGGATTATTGAAGAACTTGCAACAAATCAGCGGCGTTATCAGTTCTAATGCTGTGTTGTCTGTCCTTGAGGACTTCTTATGCGAACTGAAAGGGAACCAACTTACCCTTACTGCAACTGACTTAGAAACCATGATGCGTGTGGAAATGGAAGTAGCTGAAGGTCGCGATGATGGCAGAATTTGTATTCCATCTAAAATACTGATGGAATATTTGAAAAACTTGCCTGAGCAGCCGATAACATTTACCATTAATGAGGACGATCTCAGTATTGAGATGAGCTCTACCGGAGGGAAGTATAAAATAGGTGGCGAAAAAGCTGACGATTTTCCGAAAGAGCCGCCCACAGAAGATGTTACGGCTTTTACCATGCGCTCTATTGACTTGATTGAAGGCATCAACAAAACTCTTTTTGCTGTTAGCAATGATACACTTCGACCTGCTATGACGGGTGTATGTTTCGAGTTAACACCCGAATATCTTTCTTTTATTTCTACAGATGCACATAGGCTGATTCAGTTTACCCGTGCAGATATAAAATGCCCAACGGAAGAATCTTTTGTTGTGCCTAAAAAACCGCTACAACAGCTTAGATCTACATTGCCTACTGATGATTCAGAAATTCAACTTTCTTACAACGGAAATCATTTGTTTGTACAAAGCGCGACCATTAGTTTAAATTGTCGATTGATTGATGCCCGTTTTCCTGATTACCGTGCTGTAATTCCAAACGAAAACCCTTATACACTTACCATGAATCGTGCTGAGCTGATCAGTGCGCTTCGACGTGTTGGTATATTTTCAAACAAAACCACCAGTCAAGTAGTTTTTGAAATAAATGGAAACTCATTGCAATTAAGTGCTCAAGACATTGATTTTTCCTATGAAGGTCGTGAAACGCTGAGCTGTCAATATGTTGGCGAGGACATGAAAATTGCTTTCAATGCCAAACTCATGGTTGAAATGATCAGTAATTTGGATGGTGAAAATTTGAAGGCAGAACTTAGCACACCTACTCGTGCAGGTATTTTCAGACCGGAAGAACCATCGGAAAATGAAGATTTATTGATGTTGTTGATGCCGCTTATGGTTGGTATTTAATCACTTCATTTAGTACTGTCAATTGATTTCCGATTGTTGACATTAATGTGTCTGATGATCATTTTAAAAGTGTATCTATTCTTAAAATAGATCGTATGTTTCGGCACTCTATTGTCTGCTTGTTATCTTTGTTTCGATGTCTAAAATTCGATTTGCACTCATTGGTTGTGGACACATTGCAAAACGCCATGCCGCTCATATTCAGCAACAGGGTGTTTTGGTTGCCGTATGTGATGTTTTGGAGGAGCGAGCGAATGCGCTTGCATCGCAATATAGCGCACAAGCCTATTACAAAATTGAAGAGCTATTACAAAAAGAAAAGCTTGATGTTGTAGCGATATGTTCGCCCAACGGATTGCATGCCCAACATGCCATCAGAGCTTTGAATGCCGGCTGTCATGTGTTGTGTGAAAAACCAATGTCCATCTCCTCTTATGATGCAGGGGAAATGATCAAGGCTGCTGAAAAAGCTAACCGCCGCTTGTTTGCCATCAAACAAAACCGATTTAATCCACCCGTTGTTGCACTAAAAAGAGTTTTGGAAGAAGGAAGGCTCGGAAAAATTTTCAGTGTTCAACTCTCTTGTTTTTGGAATCGAGATGCTGCTTATTATGAAAATAGTTGGAAAGGCACAAAAGACTTAGACGGCGGCACTTTGTTTACCCAGTTCAGCCATTTTGTGGACTTACTCTATTGGATGTTTGGCGATGTGCAGCAAGTGCAGGCATATATTGGGAACTATGCACACCAAGGCATTATCCAGTTTGAAGACACGGGTGTAGTGATTTTCAAATTTTACAATGACATCATTGGCACTATGAACTATACTGTGAACAGTTATAAAAAAAACATGGAAGGATCTTTGACCGTTTTTGGCGAAAAGGGGACTGTAAAAATTGGTGGTCAATATTTAAACGAGCTTGAGTATCAGAACATTGAAGCCTATAAAATTCCCGACCTACCGGACGGAAACCATGCTAATAACTACGGCTCATATACAGGCTCTATGAGCAATCACGATAAAGTGTATGACAACTTAGTAGATGTGCTGACTAATAATGCAGCTATAAATACCAATTCTTTTGAGGCACTAAAAACTGTTGAGATTATTGAAAAAATATACCGAAGTGCATTAGTTGTAAGATAGTATTTCATAAACATGCCTTTTACGTTTGCCCATCCTGCTGCCATTTTACCTTTTCGGTTTATACCACAGAAATATTATTCGTGGACAGGGCTGATTATAGGCTCTATGGTTCCTGATTTTCAGGCTTTTTTTCAATTGGGAGGTGGCAAATTGTTGAGTCATTCATGGATTGGTATTTTTATTTATGACCTTCCGGTCGGCTTGCTTCTTGCTTTCGTTTTTCACATGATTGTAAGAGATCCATTAATTGACAACTTGCCTCAGTCTTTTGCTCAAAGATTGGTGAACTATCATCGCACCAATTGGATAAAAGTGTTTCAAAAAAAATATGGTATCATCTTATTTTCATTGCTTTTTGGCATCTTATCGCATATTATTTTAGACCGCATCACTCATACCGACGCTTATTCATACAGTGACAGAGTAGGATTGAAACTAACTATTGAAGACAAAGTAGAATGGTCGAGGATATTACAAAGAGGCGGCAGTGTAGTGGGTATTGCCTTACTAGTATGGCAGATTCGTGCCCTTCCGTCTGCCCAACATTTTGTGCCGCATCGTTGGTCAATTTATTGGTTTATTGTGGTTGATGTTACCTTCTTTATTATTTGGATTCGTTTTCAATTTCCCATCATTGGCGATGATGATATAAACACCCTTTTAGGAGCCGGAATGTGGGGACTTATTGCTGCCGGTATATTAGCTAAGATAAGCAGAAAAAAACAAGCAAGGGTTGAATCTGCTAATTGAGCTTTGTAGGCTAATATTTTTATGATTACAATCTTTTTTTGACCTTCCCCTGAAATAATAAGCTGTCTATGTATTTCAGTTAGCAAGTGAGAAATTGGATGAATATTAATCAACAAATTCCAATAATTATATATTTTTTAAACCGTTTTAGCCATCAGCATGTTAATACTAAATTTCTAAATGAGTTATCATTTTTTATATATATTTTTTATTTTTAAACATAATTTTTCTTTCTTCAGCCCCATATATAATTATAAATCTCTTTAGATATTTGGTGCAAATAAATATGATTCTCTATGCGCCGCACCCATCTTATTCTACGTATAGCATTGGTTAAAAACACTTCATCCGCTTCAAATAATATTTTCTTACTTAGATCCTTTTCTACAATCGGTAAAAAATTTTTTGTACTTTCTAATATATATCTACGCATGGTTCCCGCAACACAACCTGATGCCAAAGGTGGTGTGAATACTGATCCATTTTTAACCCAAAAAATATTGGCCAAGCTACTTTCTATTATGTTTCCCCCATTTTCTATCAACACATCCTGCCAATTGTGCTGTGATGCAACAGCCTTCGCTTGTGAATAAAAATTCGGGGTTATCCTTTTGGTATTTTTCCACTTGTCAAACTTTTTATTGGTTGTGGAAAGAATACCTACTGACCATCCATTTTTGCTCCAATCCAATTCTTCAGGTAATACTTCTGCTACTGAAACTGCATAAGAAAAATCATCATTTTCGGTACTGACTTCAAACCTTACACGTGCTAAAGGAAATTTAGGATATAGTTGGATGATCTTTTTTATGGCTGAAAGAAAAAACGACTGCGTGAACCAAGAAGGCAAAAACATATGTGTTTGGTTCAATGAATGAATCATTCGTTCGTAGTGATATTGAGGCATTTGCACTTCACCCTTAAACACTAAAATGGTTTCGAAAAACCCAACTGAAAACACAAACAAAACATTATCCTTACCCAATGTAGTGGATACGGTTTGTATTTTACCATTTAAGTTTATGACAGACACGTGTTGCAAAGATGAAAAATCTTTGATTAGAAAAGAAGGTGAATTTTGCCATTGAAGCATAAAAATGAACTATTAGATTACGTAAAATAAAGTTTGGAATACCCTACTGACAAGTGTTTCCAAAACCATCCCAATAACCTTTTCCACCAGTAATGTTATTGTTAAATTGATCCGTATTGGTAAAACAGGAGTCATCGTTGCTGGTTACCAAACCTATCACATTGCTTTTGGCAAAGCCATAACTTGAAGCTTTAGTGTAACCCAACTCAACAATGGTTTTATTAGTCCAATAGAAATACGTAAATTCGTTTACACTTCCAAATGAACTATTAGTTTGTATCTTTTGACCAACGGTACAAGGTGGAGAAAATGAATAATTTAAACCAACCGGATAGGCTTCAATAGTTATGCTTGTTTTATTATTTAAAGTAGATTTTATACGGACTTCTATCACCCCTTTCGTATTTCTGTCATGTATGATGGTGATAATATTTCCACCACAATTTTTTCCGGCAAAAAAGCCATTGATACCTATGCTTTGTTTATTGGCTGCATCTAAGTTTATGTAACAAGGGGCGGGAATAAAGAATGGAAACAAACTACCACCGGTGCTGTCCTTTATACTATAACCAAGGTCTGCTGCAGATTTATCTGACCAATAATATTCTGTAACTTTATTTCTGCCTGAGGCAAATTGAGGGCTAAGGTTAAAAGTATCCAATTCGCAGGCTGGATGCTTGGTGTAATCACTCCCTACCACATAGGCTTCATTATGTATGGTATCTTGAATCATTCCGAGATTGGGAATGTAGTATATGTGTACGGTTTGGGTTTCTACAACCCCTTTTGTATATTGGTCAGGCTGTTTTGGCGAATCACCGCTATCTGATTTTTTACACCCAATGAAAAAAAACAATGTAGTAGCAATAAAAAATGTTAAACGGTTCATATTGTTATATTTAATTATTTATTTTAAATTATTTATATATTAACAATCGAGATTATAGGGTGTACATTGGTCTTGAATAATATTGAAATCGCTATCATAACTTCCAGCACTATTCACACCATGAAAATGATGTGTTCCGGTAGTCAACACCTTGGTGAAAGCCTGAGAATTATTGCAATCGGGTGTACCCGACGGAAAATAGTTGCCTATCACACCGCAATACTGCCCATCTATATAGATGGTAGTGCTGCCGTGATGACAATCTTGCAGTGCATAAATCATAATTTGTCCGTTGCCCAAACCGTATGGATGAGTTGGTTGGTTGGTAGATGTATCATTTTTATTACAAGCAATAAAGCCAATACCTGCAAGAATTAAAATATAATAAATTGTCTTTTTCATTACATATTTATTTTATATAGCTTTAAAATTTATTCTTTCACCAACTTTCCCCTTTCTCCACCATAGTCATACAAATAAACTCCTGCTGAAAGGAATGAGATGTCTATTGTTGTTTTTTCGGTGGTAATAGGTCGGTGAATGAGTTTTCGTCCGGTTATGTCATAAAGAATAAAATCTTTTCCGGGTGCAGTGGTTGAAATAATTAGTGAAATACTGGCCGGGTTGGGCATTATTACAAAGCTGGGTTTACCAATATTCTTTCGTTCTAATTTCACTACATTACTAAAAGTGTAAGCACCATTTTTGTCCCATATTTTCAGTCGGTAATAATAGACAGGTTCTTTGGGTTGAATATCTGTGTATGTGTATAGATTTGCCTGGTTATCATACCCTTTTGACTGCACTTTTCCAATTGTTACAAATTGAACAGCATCTATGCTGCGTTCCACTTCAAAGCCTGCATTATTTTGCTCGTCTGAAGTTTGCCAAAACAATTCATTATCCTTATCTTTTAGTTGTCCGTTAAATGATAACAGATGCACAGCAAGAGGCATTCCGGTAGCTGTCGTATGCAAATAAAAACCACTGAAACCGGTAACGTTAAATGATATTTCCCACCAATTTTTGGCACTATTCCAAATAATATTACTATCGTCCGGATTTATTAAAACTGCTGATGGACCGTTGCCCACATAACCTGTGTAATTAGTTGGGTTAGTTCCTGTTCCATGTACTTGTGTGATGCGAACATTGGCAATACCAGCCGTATCTGTAGGATTGGTAGGGAAATGTGGAAAGTTGATACCTGATACGGTGTTGTAATTATTAAATTCCGATTGTGTAAAATAAAGAGTTAGCTTACCTGTCGCATAAGACGAGGAAGCCATTGGTTCTAAATCATAGTGCCTTTGAACATAAGGATTTCCATTAGGTAATGTAGGAACAGAAGAATTAATCGAAACTTTAGAAGTTATGGTTCCGTTTACAGGGTTGTTACCAATTGTTTGAATTCCTGCATGAATGTTGCAAAAATCTACTAACTTTTGCATATTGATAGAGGTATCTAAATAAAATGTCTGATTGGTTGTGCCTGAAACTACATTATTATTTAAGCATACATAATTTATTCTTCCCCCATAATTGAACAAAATGCTACCATTGGTTACATATAAAGATGAATTTGAAAACCATGAGGCACACAAATTATTCAACTGTAAACCATTTCCATTGTAAAAACAAGTACTATTCGAATTAGCAGTAAGCAAGGAATCGAAATTACTGTTATTGACATCAATATAATGCAACCCATCAGATTTAGTATAATAAATATTGCCTGTATTATTATCAATCGTAAAAGTATTACAGTATAAATATGTATTAGTTGATGATAGATTCGTCGTGTTAAACTGCATTAACACTTTATTGTTCGCATTATCAAAACTTATGTAGTACAATAATGAATTATAGCCTGATAAAAAGATAGAGCTTGAGGGAGTTAGTAAGTTTGCAAAACTAGCTCCCGCATTAGTTAAGGTACCACTACTATTTACATATACAATTTTTGGCGAAGCAGGGTTCCCACCAAATAAAGAAAAATATACTTTCCCATTTAAAAAAGCTATATCATTTAAAGTTGAGCCAAGGTTCATATTAGTAGCTGTGGTCCATGTATTAGTCAAAGAGGTAGTGCCACCTCCTGCAAAGGTAGTAATCGTTCCAGATACATCCACCTTTCTAATGCGTTGATTTCCTTGATCTACAATATAAGCATTGCCCGAGTTGTCAAAAGTTATTGAAGTGGGGTTTAAAAGCTTCGCATTGATTGCCGGCCCGTTATCACCCAATGTAGAACCACTACCTGCAAAAGTTGAAATTATATTGGTATTAACATCAACTTTTCTTATTCTACCTGCATTTTTATCAACTATATACAAATTTCCAGATTGATCTTTTGTTATTTTTGAAATATTTGAAAACGCAGCCATTCTTGCGTCCAACCCATCTCCTGCCATTGCTATAGCAGCACCGGTTTGGCTCAGTCCTGCTACTGTTGAAATCACATTAGAAGCATCAATCTTCCTAATGCGATAATATTCACTAATATAAACTGTTGATCCTGAAATAAAGACATTACCAGCTGTAGTGGTTGAAAAATTAAGTTGTGCAGTAGAAGCTGAAATTCCATCTCCATTGTAGCCAGCTACTCCAGTTCCTGCAAAGACAGAAACGCCAGAAGAAAACATACTTGTACATTTATAGACATAGTTATTTACGGGAACATAAACAACATTTGCTGTTGTAGCTCCGATATGGTTAGCAGTGGAAGCCCCTACACTAACTGATGATATTAATGTAATGGATGATGGGCTATTGAAAACATACTTGGATAAAGATCCGTTAACATGTTGATATAGGTAATAATTAGACGAAGTTCCGCCAATTGCATAAGCTGCTGATGCAATATAATAAAGTGTATTATATGGGAGGATGGAATATATAGTTCCACTTGCATCAACATATCTCATCTGTTGACTTGCAGTATCTTGTAAGTATATATTTCCGGTTGGAGATATCAATATTTCCTTTATCATATTTATAGCTGCATTAACCGCAAGTCCGGAATCACCACTATTGCCGGCAGAGCCATTTCCTGCAAAAAGAGATTCTACACCATTACTTGATCTCTTAAAAACCTGATGAAGGCTATTTCGGGCATAATACATGTTATTGTTATTGTCAATCTGTAAGGCATCAACAGTAAAATTTAAAACAGTAGAAATAATGCCATTTGTTTGAATTTTCCTTACGCGATTAAATGAAAAATCATTAAAATAAATTATTCCATTGTTATCCACCACCAACTGAGTTGGAGCAACAGAGGTTTGTGTAGCATATCCTCCGTCACCGGTCGCGCCACCTGCTATTCTTGTAACTAATTGTGCTTGAACATTTACATAAATGAAAGCGAAGAAGAGAAGCGAGTATAACTGTTTCATAATATTTTTTTTAAAATGCTACTATTATAATTGTGTTTTTAATACGCTATACATAAAAAGGGTTTACAGGCTCTCGCTTCTAAAGGGGAATTTATTTATAGATAAATAGTTATGCAAACCATTAAGTAAATCCAAACGTAAAACTGGTTTAATTAATTTTGTCCACCAAGAGTAAATGAGTGAATGGCGCAATCTGTTGAGTGTAGTGTATTATTTTTGAGTAAAGCTTTTCATGTTACTTCACTTTTTTAAAAATTAAGCTCGTTAATAAAATATAATCTTTAAACTTTTCATAAAACACCACAAATATTAATCGAGTTCCAACCTTTGCAAATATCAAATATTAAATGAACCTTTACATTCAGTAAGCGATTTTGTCGCATAGATCATAAATGAGGCGAGCAATCCAAATATGGATACTATTTTTTCTTCTACTTCTTAATTCGTCTTGGGCTTGTGCACAAGAAGAAGGTGGGCGTTTGTCTGATTCGTTAGAAATTTTGATACGACTTCATCCTCAAAAAGATACCACCAGAGCTCTATTATTGGCTAAACAATCTTTTTTTTCTTTTGGTATAAATGCAAATGCCGGTGTTCGTGAAGCTACTGAAGCTTTGGCTATTTCTGATTCTTTAAAATGGGAAAAAGGAGCTGCATTGGCTCTGCAATCAAGAGGTGCCTGTTATTGGTCACTTAGCAACTACAAGGCGTCTGTAGAAGATTACCTTCGATCCATTCAATTGTTCAAAGTTTTAGGAATGGACAATTTAGTAGCCCAAAATTTAGTTAGTTTGGGTGCTGTTAGCCAAGCTATCGGGGATATTTCGTCAGCAAAAGCATATTATACCAACGGAGCAGATGCTTTTAAAAAAATAAAAAACTATAAGGGTTTTATTGGTGCATTATATGATTTGGCATACGCGCACATGAGCCTTCTACAATATGATACGGCACAAACTATCATTGAATCTGGAATTAAGAATGCTTTAGAGCACCACATTCCAAAAGAATATGTTTCTGGCAAAATAAATTTGGCTGAACTTTTCAACACCAGCAATCAGTTCAATTCCGCTAAAGCACTTTTAGATAGCTTGGTAAATGAAAAATTTGGTGCATTAGAGCCATTTAGTGCTGCCTTTTGTTATGATCAATTAAGCAATCTTTTATCTACCCAAAAAGACTACAATCAAGCATTAGCCTATAGAAAAAAAGCACTTTTCTTTTACAACCGGATAAAACACTATGGGCAAATTAATGAAAGCCACTTACAAATTGGAAACCTATACTATTTACTAAGCAAAAATCCTTACAATAAAGCTGAAAAAGGTTACTATTTACAAAAGGCTGAAAGAGAAATTAAACAAGTTGTGGGTAGGGGTCGCGAGAACACCCTACATGAGCTGGGGCTTGCATATCATGTTTTGCAAATGGTAAATGAAGCTCGAGGAAATTTCAAGCAGGCTTACCACTATCAAAGCTTGTCAAAACAAGTGTCTGATAGTATTTTCAGAAAAGAAAACCAAAGTGAAGCAGTTGCCAGATCCGTTGGTTATGTATATCAACGTTCTAAAGATTCTTTAGCCTTTGTGAGTCAAGTAACGCAATTGCAACTAACTTCATATTTTAATAAAAAATTAGTTGAAGATTACCGAAAGCAACAAACAATTTTATACTTTTTGATAGTTGCTGGCATTCTTCTTACTCTTGTGATTATTCTTCTTTATCAAAGAAGCTTAAAAAATACACTGCTAAACAATAAATTGTTTCAGCAATCCATGATACAAAAAATGCAAGAAACTGATTTTGAACACAGAATGAATGAACTGTCTTCACGCGCACTGCAAACCCAAATGAATCCCCACTTCATTTTTAATTGTCTTAATGGTATTCGATTATTAGTAGAACAAAACGATAGCAGTTCGGCATCTGCCTATTTGATCAAGTTTTCCCGACTAATTCGTCTTATGTTAGAGTCCTCATCAAAAGAATTAGTGTCTATTAATGATGAAATTGATTCCCTTTATTTATATCTTGAACTAGAAAAACTACGGTTTAAAGAAAAACTTTCTTTTGTTATGAAGTTGGATTTGCCCAATCAAAACGATATATATGTACCACCCATGCTTATTCAACCATTTATTGAAAACGCAATCTGGCATGGTTTGATGCCTAAACAAAACGGTGGCTGTGTATCCATTCAAATGAAAAGTGACACCTCAAATCGAACACTTATTGTTACGATAGAAGATGATGGAATTGGATTGACAAAATCAAAATCTCAAAAAAAAGAAAATGATGACAAGCCCTCGCGTGGTATGTCATTAACTTCAGATCGTTTAAAACTTTTGGGCAATAAACTCAATCGCTCATGGTCAATAAAACATAGTGAAATTGTAATGAACGAAATCGAAATTGGTGGAACAATAATTACCTTAAACATTCCTTACAAATGAAAAACATACAAGCAATTGTAGTAGATGATGAACGAGATAGTACCAAACTTCTTGAAATATTGATTAGACGACATTGTCCAGAGGTTGAAATTTTAAAAGTATTTCACAATAGTGTAGAAGCTCGAGACCATTTGTTTTCACATCAACCTGATTTATTGTTTTTGGATATTGAAATGCCCATACTCAATGGATTTGACTTATTGAAACAACTTACGCCTATTCATTTCAACACTATATTTATAACTGCCTATAATCAATATGCTGTTCGTGCATTTAAATGTGCTGCTTTAGATTATTTAGTAAAACCGGTTGATCCATCAGAACTGATAGAAGCTGTTTCAAAAGTAAAAATATTCAACAATAGTTTATCTACTGAACACATAACTGCTTCTGAAGAATTTTTCCAATCAAGAACTCCAATTAACAAAATTGTAATTCCCTCCTCTACTGAATTTCGCTTTATTTCCTTTATTGACATAATATACATTGAGGCAAATGATAATTATATCTGTATATATATGAACAATGGTGAAAAACATGTTGTTTCAAAAACGCTAAAAGAAGTTCAATCAATTTTTGAAGAATCACATTTCATGCGAATAAATCGCCAATATATGGTCAATTTGAACAAGATTGTTACACTTCAACGAAACGAAAATATACTAATTTTAGAAAATGGAATTACATTACCTATTTCACGCATTCATAAAGATACTCTTTTAGATCGTTTCAATAGGTTTTAGAATTGAAAAGAGGCTATCTTCTATATGGAATCAAGCCTCTTTGGTATAATGCATTAAATTAAGTAAAGGTCAATTAATGTACCTCTTCACCTGGTCGAGCAGGAACGGTTTGAGGAATAAAATCCTTGCCATTTCCGTCATCCTTATAGTCATAAGGCCAGCGGTGTACTTCTGGAATTTCTCCTTCCCAATTACCATGTCCGGGAACAATCGGGGTTGTCCATTCTAAAGTTGTACTGCCCCAAGGATTCAATTCATTTACTTTTCGTCCACGGAAAATGCTGATAAAGAAATTAAAAACAAAGAGTAACTGAGCAAAAAATACAACTATTACTGCAATAGAAATAAAGGCATTCAATCCATCAAATTGTTTGAAAGATTCCCAAGCACTATAATCATAATAACGACGAGGCATTCCAGCAATTCCTTCGTAGTGCATAGGCCAGAAAATGACATAAGCACCAACAAATGTCAAGAAAAAGTGAATGTAACCAAGTGTATTATTCATAAAGCGACCAAACATTTTTGGAAACCAATGATATATACCTGCGAACATTCCTAGAAAACTCGACACACCCATAACCATATGGAAGTGGGCTATTACGAAATATGTATCATGCAAATGAATATCTAAAGCTGAATTTCCCAGAAAAATACCTGTAAGTCCACCTGAAATAAACATAGAAACAAATCCTAATGCAAAAACCATTGGTACAGTAAAACGAAGATTACCACGCCAAATAGTTGTAAGCCAATTAAAAGTTTTTACAGACGAAGGAACAGCAATCAGCAAAGTCATTAAAACAAATATGGAACCTAAGAAAGGGCTCATTCCCGTTACGAACATGTGGTGCGCCCAAACTAAGAATGAAAGAAAGGTAATTCCAATAAGTGAAATAATCATAGCTGTATATCCAAAAATTGGTTTTCTACTATGGTTTGAAAGCATTTCAGAAGCTATACCCATGCCAGGAAGCATAATAATATAAACTTCAGGATGTCCTAAGAACCAAAATAAATGTTGATACAAGATAGCTGAACCACCAATATGAGGAAGTGCTTTACCACCAATAAATATTTCAGACAAATAGAAAGAAGTACCAAAGTTGCGGTCAAAAATCAACAATACAAAACCTGATAGCAACACAGGGAAAGACAATACTCCAATTACAGCAGTAAAGAAAAGAGCCCAAATGGTTAGTGGCATACGAGTCATGCTCATGCCTTTAGTTCTCATGTTTAAGATTGTAGAAATATAATTTAAACCACCTAACAAAGAGGAAACAACAAATAAAGCCATGGCTATCAACCATAAATCCATACCTAATCCTGATCCTAATGAAGCTTCACGAATTGCACTTAATGGAGGATAAGCAGTCCAACCGCCAGAAGCAGGCCCTGTTTGAATAAACAAAGAGCTAAACATGATTATGCTGGCTAAAAAGAAAAACCAATATGAAAGCATATTCATAAAAGGTGAAGCCATATCTCTTGCACCCAATTGCAAGGGAATTAAAAAATTAGCAAAGGTACCGGTAAGTCCGGCAGTTAACACAAAAAAGATCAGAATAGTGCCATGCATGGTAACTAATGCATAGTAAAACTCAGGACTTAACTTTCCTCCTTTTGCCCAATCTCCCAAGAAGGTTTCCATAATGGGAAATGTATGATCTGGAAAACCTAATTGCAAACGAAAAAAAACTGAAAATAAGGCTCCAATAATAGCCCAAATAATACCCGTAATCAGGAATTGCTTAGCAATAATTTTATGATCCTGACTAAAAATATACTTGGAAATAAAATGTTGTTCGTGATGGTCATGCCCATCATGTCCATGATGATCGATGGTTCCATGACCCACATTTGCTGATTCTAAAATAACTTGATTAGCCATTGTATTCTCTTTATTGATTGCTTTTCTAACCCTAAATTATAAAAAAGATTAGTTCATAGTGATTGCTTTGGAAGTCGTTGCTTTGGACGTAGTGTCGGTACCCTGCGTTGCTGCATCAACAGGGGCATTCATGGAGGCATAGTATGATTTTTGCATCATAAGCCAAGCCTTATGTTGAATTTCAGTTTCTACAATAACAGTACCACGCATAGAATAGTGACCTTTGCCACACATTTGATCACAAGAAATCTCATAAACAAAATTAGGATTTCCAGTTATTTTTTTCATTTCTGCAGTAGTAATTGTTGGCGTAAACCACATTGTAGTTACAATGCCTGGAACTGCATCCATTTTCATACGAAAATGAGCTAAACCAACATCATGAATAACATCGCGAGAGCCAATAATTAGTTTAACCGGTTTATTAACAATTAAGTGCATTTCACCGTTCTCGGCAATTATATCATCATGATTGGCTTTATCATTCCAATCTAATCCAAGAACATTATTTGCATCATTAATGTTTCTAAAATCGCGCTTCCCAAGAACTTTATCCTTACCAGGATAACGAATTATCCAGTTAAATTGTTTTCCTACTATTTCGACAACCTGTGAATTTTCAGGAGCAGGAGCGGTCATACTTGACCAAGCACGCAAACCAATGGCTACTAATACAGCCATAGTGATAGCCGGAACTGTTGTCCATAACAATTCTAATTTATTGTTGTGAGGGAAATAATATGAAGTACGCTTTTCGGATGCTTGATAACGGAAAGTAAACCAAAACAATAATGTTTGGGTTATAAAAAATACAATACCGGTAAGAATCAAGGTAACTTTCAGCATGTCATCATATTTCACACCGTGGTCAGAAGCTGAGACAGGAAGCATTTTAGGCATCATATATTCATGACATTCCCAAATTCCCCATACACCAAAAACAAACACGGCTACCATAAGCCATGCAATTGTTCGATTAGTTTGTCGCTCTACCTTTTCCTTCCCGCGAAGTATGGCTGCATATTCACTTGCCTTTGCTATCTGATAAATAATGATAAATACCAGTGCAATTAGTGTTATTGTTAGAAATCCCGACATAGTCAGTGTACGTTGTATTTACTAATTAATTATTCTTTTGTGCTATAAAATATTCAATTCAAACTCAAAAAAAGGGAAATTGTCATTTAACTTTGGTGCAATAACGCTTCTTTGAGTAATGGATGATTATTTGGTATTAATGATGCTTTCGTTAACGAATTAGCAACCGTAAAAATAAACAATCCGATAAAACCAGCAAAAATACCCAATTCATACCAACTTAAGTGCCAATGTTCGCCTAATGGTCCAGGCATAGTCATGATATAAAAATCTAACCAGTGCCCAAAAATAAGAACTAATGCCATAAAGCTTACGGTAAAATAGTTACGCTTACTAGGACGTGACATCAAGATCAATATAGGCATAATGAAGTTGATCACAAAGGTAGCGTACCAAATTAAACCATAAGGTCCTTGTTGACGAATTTTAAAATACGTAGTTTCTTCAGAAATGTTTGCATACCAAATCAACATATACTGGTCAAACCATACATATGTCCAAAAGATACTAAAAGCAAACATAAATTTTCCTAAGTCATGAATGTGTTCTTTTGTTACAATTTCAAGATTTCCTTGATTTTTCAAATAAACAACAATTAATAAAATTACAGACATACCAGAAACAAAAGCACTTGCCCAAGTGTACCAACTAAACATGGTCGAATACCAATGTGCATCAATACTCATAATCCACATCCAAGGAGTTGTACTCATTTGTGTCAAAGCATAGACAACCAAGAAAGCTCCTGACCAACGTATAGTTTTCCAATAATTTTGGGTTGCATTTTTAGATGCCTTTTCTTGATCAATAGAGATAGTTCTAAATTTTCGACCAAAAAATGACCATAGTCCAATTGTTACTACTGTAAACCCAACAAACATTGCCGGATTAAGAAAGCCTCTTTTCCCTTCTAAAATTTTATCACCATCTGGATGAACCCAATGATAAATCGGGTTATGTCCATCAATATTAAATACAAATGCTGTTAAAAAAAGAATAATCATTGTGATTAATCCAAAAATCCAAACATTGGCACCTATGGCTTCAGGAATACGCTTATAGGCAATCAGCCATGAACCTTGAGCTAATGAAACAGCTGCTTGAATAAATACACAAGCCACTGTTATCAGTAGAAAATATACACTGTTATGCAGCAATACGATCCAAAACCGGGTCTTTTCCGCATGCATAATTTCATGGTTAGCCGCATTACTATTGAGTAAGGTGAAAGCACCAATCAGAAGGGTAACCACACCGATTATCATCAATACCAGACTCGTGGTCTTCAATCGTGCCGGTATCTCAAAACGTTCGTTCATTGGTTGACTTTATTATTAGTTTCTCGAAATTTTATTTTATATATAATTAATGTGATGCCTTTGCGACATCACCAGTTTTCTTTACACCTGATGTATCAGCTGAAGGACTACTTGTGTTAGCAGGTGCATTGTTGATACCGAAAGCAAAAGGTACACCGCCATTTTCAGATTGTACTTTTTTTATGTACGCAATTACTTGCCAGCGTTGCTTCATATCAAGTTGGCTTGAGTATGATCCCATTGCATTCTTGCCAAATTTTACGGCAGCATACATTTGACCTACAGGCATGTGCAGATACTTGGCATCTTTAAAATTAGCAGGCATTGATGCAAATTTACCACTGGCAAATAAGGGTCCTTGTCCGTCTAACTTTTGACCGTGGCAAATACCACAATAAATATCGAACAATCTTTTCCCTTCTTTCAGTTCATCATCTGAAAATCGAAGGTTTGTGGTAAATGATTTGTAGGCAGTTGTATCACCTTCCTTTAAATGATCAGGAAGTTCATGACCCCGTGCAACTGTACCGGGTACCGGTAAACGACTGGATTGGCTATCTGCAAACACAGGGTTATATGTGTAGGCATCATACGCCCTTGAGTAAACCATATCCGGTGCATAAGTACGACCCGGATTTCGGTGTTTTTCCCCATTTTGGTTACACGCCGCGAGTCCGAGACCTGCCATTAGGCTTGCCACTACTATGCTTTTGGTCTTATTCATATAAGCTGAAAAAAATACAAAATTCAATGTTCAAATTTAAACCAGATAGTTAAGAGCCGGCTAATTGATAATCTTCTTCTTTATCCCAACGTCCATACCACCATTCTGTTTCTGCATTCTGCACACTGGTTTCCACCGCTCCAGTAGTTTTTAAAAAATCAACTACTTCTTGTTCCGTAACTTGATCGTTCAGTTCGACTGCCATTACAAACAAATCATCTGTTTGACGTGGATGAAATAAATGTTTTTTAACGCCCGGCATGATTTGGTTGAGGTAGCAAAAAGTTAGCACCATACCCACTGCAGAGAATAATACGGTTAATTCGAAAGTAATCGGAATAAATGCAGGAAGAGCAAAATGTGGTTTACCGCCAAAAACCATAGGCCAATCGGAAGTAAATATCCAACCCATAAAACCTAAAGCAGTTGCCGTACCTGCTAATCCATAAATAAATCCGACAACGTGCAAGTCGGTTTCTTTTAAACCCATAGCCTGATCCAGTCCGTGTACAGGAAATGGAGTGTACACATCATGCATTTTGTAGCCACTATGACGTACTTTTTTGACAGCGGGAAATAAAACTTCCTCATCGTCATAGCAAGCAACTGCAAATTTTTTTATAGCCATTTCAATTCAAAAATTCAATGTTAATTGTTGTTCCAAAAATTACATTTGGCAATTCAGTCATTTTTACTATTAATGGTGATGCGCTTCAGCTTGTTCGTGAATAAACTCTTCTGTACTTTTTGCATCAATTTTATCCATCTTATTCTTATAATTTTCCCCTGATGTTTTCAATACAAATTTGATCTCAGCAATGGCAATTACAGGGAAGTATTTAGCAAATAAGAAGAAGCAAGTAAAGAACAAACCAAATGTACCTAAGTAGAAACCGATTTCAGGCCACGTAGGGCTATAATAAGTCCAACTTCCGGGTAAATAGTCTCGGTAAAGAGAAGTAACGATGATTACAAATCGTTCAAACCACATACCGATATTCACTACAATAGACATAATGAAGGTAAACGGAATATTACGGCGTAGTTTTTTAAACCAAAACAACTGAGGCGATACAACGTTACAAGTCATCATTGCCCAATAACTCCACCAATAAGGACCTGCAATACGCCATTGGAAAGCTGCTTGTTCATATACTACTTGACTGTACCAAGCCATAAATAACTCGGTCAAATAGGCAACACCAACAATTGAACCCGTCAGAACAATAACCTTGTTCATAGCTTCTAAATGACCTACTGTAATATATTCTTCCAATCCCATAATCCGGCGACAAATGATTAATAGTGATTGCACCATAGCAAAGCCGGAAAAGATAGCACCTGCAACAAAGTAAGGTGGGAAGATGGTTGTATGCCAACCTGGAATTACCGAAGTAGCAAAGTCAAAAGATACGATTGTATGTACCGAAAGTACAAGCGGTGTAGCAAGTCCGGCAAGTACCAAAGATAATGCTTCGTGTCTTTGCCAACTTTTTGCAGCACCTGTCCATCCAAATGATGCAAAGCCATACATGAATTTTCTAAATTTTGTTTTAGCTCGATCACGAACGGTTGCAAAATCAGGAATTAGTCCTGAGTACCAAAACAACAGTGATACGGTAAAATACGTAGAGATTGCAAACACGTCCCAAAGAAGTGGTGAGTCGAAGTTTGGCCATAATGCTCCGCGACTATTCGGATAAGGCAATACGAAAAAGCCATCCCAAACACGTCCCATGTGAAATATAGGAAATTGACCGGCACACATTACAGCAAAGATAGTCATTGCTTCTGCGGCGCGATTCACACCTGTTCTCCAACCCTGACGGAACAACAATAAGATGGCAGAGATTAAAGTACCGGCGTGACCGATACCAACCCACCAAACGAAGTTAGTAATATCCCAACCCCAACCTACTGTTCGGTTTACACCCCATGTACCAAGTCCCCAATAAACAGCCCATGTTACAGAGAACACGCCGAATAATAGTAATAAGACCGAAAAGTAGAACCCGATATACCACATGCGACCAGGTTTTTGCTCTATCGGGCGAACGATGTCTTCTGTTACTTGGTGATACGTTTTATCACCATCTACCAGTGGTTCCCGTACAAACGATTCGTACTTTAAATGCATAGCACGTAATTAGTAATAGTTCCTTTTAATTATTTTCAATTATATTAAACGATCAAGCATTGATGCAGGTAAAAAACCTGTAAGCAACTAAATATGATCATTCATCATTCCATCCAATTTTTCATTTCCACCTACAATAACATCTGTGTTGCGAATTAACGACAAATAGTTAACATTAGGTAGTGTATGCAATTGTTCTAACACATAAAATTTTCTATGAACTTGCTCTTGAGCACGCAATTTGTAAATAGCACTCGTCCTGTCGTTCACATTACCAAAAAGAATTGCATCTGTTGGGCAAGCTTGTTGACATGCAGTTTTAGCTTCTCCGTCTTGTAATGGTCGTCCTTCTTTTTTAGCATGAAGCTTAGCGTCTTGCAGACGTTGAACGCAGAAGGTACATTTTTCCATTACACCGCGAGATCGAACTGTAACATCCGGATTTAATACCATGCGAGTCAAATCATCGTTCATATCATCACGGCGACCATCTTCATATAAGTTATCTTGGAAGCAATCAGCACCATTCCAATCCATCCAGTTAAAGTGACGAACTTTATATGGACAGTTGTTAGCACAATACTTAGTACCAATACAACGATTGTAGGTCATCATATTTAGACCTTCAGAGCTGTGTGGTGTAGCGGCTACCGGACATACGTTTTCGCAAGGTGCATTGTCACAATGTTGACATAACATTGGTTGAAAAACAGTCTGAATAGTATCAGGGTCATTAGGCATCCCTGTAAAGTAGCGGTCAATACGCATCCAGTGCATTTCTTGCGCTTTCAATACATGTGTTTTACCTACTACCGAAACGTTGTTTTCTGCTTGACAACCAATAACACAAGCACCACAGCCTATACAAGCAGTCAAATCAATAGACATTCCCCAATGAATTCCAGGAGACTCGTAGTTCGGGTATAACGTTCCGTTTTCTCTAAAGCCTTCTTCTAAAGCATCAGTAGCAGGTACAGCTGCAACATACTCACCTAATTTAGGTTCATTACCTTCATATCCTTCTTTTTTCCAAGGCAATGTAGTATAATGACCAATTTCTTCTTCTCGATCGCGATAAAGTTCTTCCGGATTTTTGCTAAACTCTTCTAAAGAAAATTCATGAATGATAGCACGACCTTCATAGCTATTATGTGTTTGTGTAAGAGCTATATCATAAAAATCATTCGTCTTTTCAATATTTGCACCGCTATACAAATCGAATGTTAAGCCATTCCATACTTGGAAAGGGTATGCATTTTTTCCAGTTTTAGCTGCTGCACGACCTACTTTTTCGTCTCGTCCATATCCTACTGCAATAGCAATTACATCATTGTGCATACCTGGCACAGTAACGATTGGTAACTCTATCGTTATACCATTTGCGGTTATTTTAATTACATGTTTTTTATAATCAACCTCATTGATACTGGTTAATTCAGCACCAAGTTCGAAGGCTGTCTTAGGAGAAACACAAGCATAGTTATCCCAAGTGCCTCGAGTAATAGGATCCGGCATTTCCTGCAACCAAGGATTATTACTCATCCATGCACCGCGGCCGATACTTACTTTCTCATAAAGAACTAATTCTTTGTTGCCGCTTGCAGGTTTTGAGCTTTGGAGAGCATTTATTGCATTAGCCACATTTCCGGTAAAAGTGGCACCGGAAGCGGAAGGAGCAATTGCAAGTTCAATAATACCTTCTTGTAAGGAACGATCAAAATTTTCCTGGCTTCCCAATTTAGATGACCAAAATTGATTCCAAAATTGACCATAGGTGGTTGTTGCACCTGCCCAAGTCAATAAACTATCTTGAAATGCACGTGTTTTAAATATTGGTGCAATACCCGGTTGCATTAAGCTGATGTAACCTGTTTTAGGTTCTGCATCACCCCAACTTTCTAAATAATGATTATCTGGAACAACAAATTTACACTGCTGGGCTGTTTCGTCCATACGATCAGCAAAGGAAACAGTTAGTTTTACCTTTTTCAGTCCATCGGCAAATTTTGCCCCTTGGAAATATTCGTAAACCGGATTGACACCATGAATAAACAAAGCTCCAACTTGGCCACTATTCATAGCGTTTACCAAGTTTACCATATCGCTATCAATACCTTGTTTATAATTGCTGGATATTGACCAATTTATAGTTGTTCCATTTGCACCTATCTTATCATTAATTGCATTAACAACCGTTTGTAGGTTTACATCATTTGCACCACAAACAACCAATCCGTTGCCCTTTTTAAGGTCTGATGCTGCTTTAGCAATAGTTTCATTTAACTTTTTGCTGCCAAAATTTGGAGCTGCACCTGTAGTTACTGCATTATATAAGGCTATTGCCACTGCACCCATTTCTGATGGTTTACAAACAGCACGTTCATCAGCCTTTGCACCTGTAATAGTGTGGATAGACTCAACCTGATAATGTTTAGACATTTTCAGATTTTTTACCCCTATTCGACGACCGGCACTGTATTGCTTTGCAAATTCAATGGGGGACAACCATGTTCCTAAAAAATCTGCACCTAAGCTGAAAATAGTTTGAGCTTGATCAAACTGATAAGAAGGTAGTGACCTTTTGCCATAGCTTACTTCATTTGCCTGAAGCATACCGCTATAGGAAATAGGATCATACACTACATGCTTAACAGTAGGGAATTTAGCAATAAATTGGCTAATTACCTCTTTAGTAGTTGGTGAAAGAATTGATCCTGTAAGCAAATAAGCTTGTCCGCTTAGCCCTGACATTCCTTCGGCTATTGCCTTGTCTATGGCTGCAAAGGTAGCTTCATGTCCCTCAGAAAATGGCTGTCGTAGTCTAGCCTTATCATAAAGGCTTAACACAGATGCTTGAACACGAGCAGAAGTACCACCACGAGTAATAGAAGATTTTTCGTTACCCTCTATTTTAATGGGACGACCATCGCGCGTTTTGATTACAATAGCACAATAATCGCCATTATCAACAAAAGTAGATGCGTAGAAGTTCGGCACACCCGGTGTGATATCATCCGGTTTTATAGCATAAGGGATTACCTTACGCACGGGCATTTCACAACTGGCTGCAAGCATAGCAGCAGCTGTACTAAAACCCAAATATTTTAAAAAGTCACGGCGAGGTGTGGTAGCGTCGAGCAAATTACCACTTAAATCAAACGGTAAATCTTCATTAAACTCATCCGTTGCTACCTCTTGTTGTGCGGGCTTATTCAGCTCTTCCAACCCCTTCCAATATTGTTTTTGACTCATAGAAAATTCAAAATTCAAAAGGCAAAAATGCGATACTTATATTTTTGAGCTTTAAAAGGATTTGTCTTGTGTTTTTAGACTCGCCTCTTATTTACCCGGTTTTCACAAATTAATAATGGCATTTAGCACACTCTGTACCGCCAACATCATTTACGGTAACACCTGTACGCTTTCCTGATTTTATTTCTTCGTGATATTTTTCAAAAATGCTGTAATAGTTATTGTCAGCAAATTTAACTTCTGTTTGACGGTGGCAGTTGATACACCAGCCCATAGATAGGGGAGCAAACTGATAGACCTCATCCATGTTTTGAATATCACCATGACAACGTTGACACTGAACCTGACCAACTTTCACGTGTTGTGAGTGATTAAAATAAACGTGATCTGGTAGATTGTGAATTTTTGTCCAAGCAATTGGTTGATCTTTTATGTTTCCATTAGCATCCCGAATATATTCCTTCTTAGCTGGATCCCATCCGGCATATTTATACAGTTTTTGGATTTCAGCAGTTCCATCAAATTCTTTTCCTTCAGCAGAAACTAATTTTTCTTTTCCGGTATATTCATTGATTTGTTTGTGGCAATTCATACAAACGTTAGGCGAAGGAACCATTGCTTGGCGGCTCTTTTCGGCACCTGAGTGGCAGTATAAACAGTTGATTTGGTTAACACCAGCATGTACTTTGTGTGAATAGAAGATAGGTTGTTCCGGCTGATAATTTTGCTGGCGACCCAATTCAATTGCACCGTTTGTCAACCAGTATCCACAAAATATAAATACAAGTATAACTACAATAGCAATCACTACTTTATTGCGATAGAATGGTACTTCCTTTTCGTTTGGCAAACCTTCTTTTTCATTTGCCACTCTACGAAGTCCGTAGTTTGCACGCCAAAGCACAATTACTAAAGCCAAGAGAATTACAGTGATGAATGTATATAGCCAACCATTGCTTTCAGCAGCAGCAGGCTCACCGGCAGGTTGTCCGGCGGCAGCAGGTTCAGCACCTGGAGCTTTATAATCATCCACGTATTTGATAATTGCATCAATCTCTTCATGTGTGAGATTAGGGAATGCGGTCATGACAATTTTGTATTTGTCAACCAATTCCTTTGCATGAGGATCACCTGCAGCAATTACAGCTGAAGGGTTTTTGATCCATTTGTAAATCCAATCTTTTTCTCTCCGTTGGTCAACTCCTTGAAGGGCAGGACCGGTTGCATCTTTGATTGGGTTGTGGCAAGCAGCACAATTTGAATTGAACAAAGCTTTACCGTCTTGAGCAACAGCAGTAAGATTGCAAAAAAGCAATGCGAAAACTAAACTGAATATGCCCGAAGCAATTTTTCTAAACATTGGCTTAACTGATTCTAACACAGGAATAAAATTGAGAATTAACTTTCCTTTAGACAAAGCGAGGGCAAAACTACAACACAAGCTCAAAACTTGCACCCCTTTTTTCAAAAAATACTTTCCGCGCTGGGCGCGGGTTTCAGACAATATGATAAATTGCACCATGTTTCATTGTCAGTTTTTTGTCATTAAACACCCCAACAAGAATCATCAAAACCGATGACCATTGATTGTCTGAACTCAAAAGAACATTTATAAACATCCTGTTCTACCTCCATCTACCGGAATGCTCGTCCCATTGACATATCCCGCTGCAGGACTGGCTAAAAAGGCAATCATAGCTGCTATTTCTTCCGGTTTTCCAAAGCGTTTTGCAGGAATTTCACTCAGCATTTCTTCGGTAGCTGCATCCTCAGAAATTCCTGTCTTTTTCACTTTGTTGCTAATGATGTTTTCTAACCGAGCAGTAGATGTAGCACCAGGCAATACGTTATTGACCGTAATGCCATAGGATGCTAATTCATTAGCAAAGGTTTTTGCCCAAGAGGCAACTGCTCCACGAATGGTATTGGACACGCCTAAGTTTTTGAGTGGAACCTTGACAGAAGTTGATATCACGTTAATGATGCGACCATAACCTGCTTTTTTCATTCCTGACACTAATGCGGTAGTAAGCAGATGGTTACAAATTAAGTGTTGCTCAAAAGCACTTTGAAATGCTTCAGGCATTGCATCAGAAATAGGCCCTGCTGCGGGGCCACCGGTGTTGTTAATCAAAATATGGATAATGGTTTCTGAGGCTAATATTTCTGCTGAAACACGAACCTCTTGCGGCTTACTAAAGTCAGCAACCAGATACCGATGTTGTTGGTTTTTGCTTGTGTTTAAAGTGGATACAGCCTTTTGTAACCGTTCTTCATTTCTTGCTAACAAAACGCAAGTAGCTCCTAAGTCTGCTAATGCCTGAGCAGCCGCTAAACCGATACCTTGAGAGCTACCGGCTATTAGTGCCGACTTTCCGGTGAGATCTAATGAAAACATAATTGGGTGATTTCACCGGCGAAAGTAAAGCGGAATCTAACTTTTCTACGATTTTTTATTCAACCACTAAACGGGAAGGAAATTCTCCTGCTTTTGTTCGAACCATCACTACATAAACGCCTGCTTGAAGCCCAATCAACGAACAGCGAATATTGGTACTGCCACTACCCATAAACGTGTGCAATGTTTGCCCTATTAATGAGATGATGCGAACAGACTGAATGGGAGAAGCAGCTTGAATTTCAATAGATTCTTTTGCCGGATTTGGCATAATTTGAACCTGATGGAGGGTTTCCAAGTTTTCGATTCCTAATTTCACCACAGTCACCGTTTTAATTACCGTGTCTGCAGTGTTACATCGTTTGGCTATAAGCTTTACAGTATAATTTCCAGAAGCTGCATACTTATGAATCGGGCTTTTTTGGGTGGAACTGCTGCCGTCTCCGAAAGTCCATTGGTAAATAAATCCGTTTGCCGATGTGTTTTGAAAATTGATGGTATCATTGCTGGAGTTAAAAGTGAAACTCGCTTTCAGCTTGGGATAGAAGCGATAACAAACTGTCAAACTATCATAAACCATTTGTTTAACAACTTGGCGAATGGTGGCTGCATCAGAAGCGGAAAGTCCCCCATCATAAGTATTTCCCATAGGGCTTTTCTTAAACATTACAGTGTAAAAGGTAACTGCTGCTGCATAAGAACCCAGTAACGAAGGATGGCTTTCATCATTATCATACAAGTTCATTGCTGGATAGGTATCGCGAATTTTTCTCCACACTTTGGCAACTGGAGAAATAACTCCTTTATTTGAATCTGCCATCATTGTGTAGCGCAACTGAAGCATACTATCCATACCTTGATAGGTACAGAGCGGGGGAAAAAAACTACAGTTTGCCTGATCTCCGTTTTTTCTTCCCCAAGTCATGTAAAACAGCGTCTTAGTGCAACTGTCTGCTGCTTTAATCATACTATCCAACATTCGTGCATAAGGGAGCACATCGTTCTGAACTTGAGCATTCGGAAAAGCCGGTAATTGGCTTTGCTCTTGCAACACTACAAAATTCCATTTTCCCTGTGCAATTAATGAAGTTGAGGTAGTGTTAGTGCTATGCTGTTGTAAGGTATATCCACCAGGTGTATTAGAAGCGAAATAAACATAATCGCCCGTTGCTGCAGCAAAGGAAGCAACAAGTTGGGGCAGGTTGTTTACGTAGGTATAACTATTCCCTATAAAAAGAACACGCAATGAGTCTGCTGCTCGAATTGAGGTTGAGGCCACTGAAAAAGCCAAAAGAAGGGCAAGTTTGTTTAAGATTTTCATCACGTATGCTTTAAAAAATTTTACTACGGTTAGGAGTGCTGTTTTATTTCTCTTTAAAAGTCAACTTTGAAGACCAACATTAAGCTCCTAACGTTTGTTGGCTACAAAAATAATCTTAAAACAATTGCTATTCGCTTATCTTTGTCATTGCTTCGACAATAGTCTTCACTCTCACCTCATTATTTTTAAGTGAAAACAACTTGTCTCCAAAAATTTCCTGCTGGTTAAATTTTCAAGAGCCAATCCTTCATTGAGCAGGCATTATCATTTTATTTATTTTTTAAAAAAACAACATGGAATATAACACTTCACGTAGTAAACTATTAATGCCTGAATATGGGCGAAATGTTCAAAAGATGGTTGAATACTTACTTACCATCGAAGACCCCAAAGTCCGCCTCCGCAATGCTGAAGCATTAATTGAGCTCATGACCACATTAGCCCCGCATCTAAAAACTATAGAAGATTACAAGCACAAACTTTGGGATCATTTATATCAAATGACGGACTTTCGGTTGAATGTCGAAAGCCCTTATCCACCACCTACCCGCGAACAAATCTTAAAGAAACCGGAACCCTTACCTTATCCAAATAGCAACCAACGCAATAAGCATTTTGGTAAAAACTTTACAAGTTTATTAGAAAAGGCTTTAGCAGAGCCCGATTCTGAACGCCGACAAGGATACACACAAGCATTGGGTTATTACATGAAACTTTCCTATTCCAATTGGCATAGAGAACCGGTGCATGATGATATGATCAAAAACGAATTAGCCGAGTTATCTCAAGGTTTATTAGTCTATGAAACAGGCGGCATAAGAATTCCTATGGAGCATCGCCATCAACAAGGCAGAAACGGTAACCCGAATGGAAATCGAAAGAATTTCAAAAACAACCAAGGCAATCGTAATTTCAGCGGGGGCAGCAACTACAACAAAAACAAAAACAAGTTTAAGAACAAAAACAAATAAGCAATCATGGGGGCTTTTGAAGTTAGAGGCGGACATTCCTTGAAAGGGACAATTACACCACAAGGCGCAAAAAATGAAGCGTTACAAGTGTTGTGTGCTGCACTGCTTACAGATGAGCGTGTTACCTACACCAATGTGCCTGATATCTTGGATGTAAATACCCTCATCGAATTGCTGGCTGACATGGGCGTAAAAGTTGAAAGACCGGCTGCAAATACGGCTGTATTGCAAGCCGATCAAGTAAACCCTGATTTTTTTATAGATAAAACTTTCAAGAAAAAATCGGGAAAACTACGTGGTGCTGTTATGCTTGCAGGACCGTTGTTAGCACGCTTCGGACATACCCATATACCCCAACCCGGTGGAGATAAAATAGGCAGAAGAAGATTAGATACGCACATCAGAGGTTTTGAAAAATTAGGTGTGAAATTTCATTATGATAGCGATGAAAGTCTCTTCATTCTGGACGGTGCTGAAATGCGCGGAACCCATATTTTGATGGAAGAGCCTTCCGTAACAGGGACTGCCAACATCGTGATGGCCGCAACCACTACACCTGGCACAACTTCCATTTACAATGCAGCTTGCGAGCCTTATGTGCAACAGCTATGCCGGATGATTAATAAAATGGGGGGTCGCATCAGTGGTATAGGGTCTAATCTGTTGATAGTTGAAGGAGTTAACAAACTATCGGGCTGCGAACATAGGCTGCTGGCTGACATGATAGAAGTAGGCTCATTTATTGGGCTTGCCGCCGCTACAAAAAGCGATTTAGTGATCAAAGATGCTGATATTCCACACTTAGGCATTATTCCTGAAACCTTTGAACGCTTAGGAATTCACCTTCATTTTCAAGGCAACGATATTCATATTCCAGCGCAAGAAAGCTATCGAATACATAAGTTCATTGACGGGTCTATTCTCAACATTTCTGATCATCCTTGGCCGGGATTTACACCGGACTTAATAAGCGTTGCATTAGTAACAGCCACACAAGCAAAAGGAACTGTTTTGATGCACCAAAAAATGTTTGAAAGCCGACTATTCTTTGTGGATAAACTCATCGAAATGGGTGCACAAATTGTGCTTTGTGATCCACATCGAGCAGTAGTAATAGGCTCTGACCGCCAAACCCCTTTACGTGGCATTACGATGGTGTCGCCCGATATACGCGCCGGCGTAGCTCTATTGATTGCCGCCTTATGCGCTCAAGGGAAAAGCACTATTCAAAATATTGAACAAATAGACCGTGGATATGAGCAAATAGACCGCCGATTAGTTGCTCTGGGTGCTGACATTAAACGATTAGCCTAAAGCCGATATATACCCTCACTAATTTATTACAATCCAATACTACTTCAGGAGAATGGTTATGGAATGGCATCATCTTTATGCTTTACACTCGCTTTAGTCATAGCCGTAAAAGTGAGATAAACAAAACCACATAAAAAAAATAAACCTATAACTGAACAAGACATAATCGAATTTCAACTAAAAAATTACCTTTGCCGTCAAATTTTTTTTAGTGTGAGCTTAGTAACAACACCACATGGAATTCTTGTTTCAGTTGGAGGAGCAGAAGACAAGGGTACAGATTTAGAAAAAGGAATTATTCAGCGGAATAGACTTAATTTTTTTGAGTTAGGAATATTAAAGACTATTCTTTCACTTATAAAGAAAGGTGAAATACCTCGTGTAGAAGTGATTACAACGGCATCATCTATTCCTGATGAAGTGTCAGAAAATTATTTAGATGCTTTTAAAAAATTAGGTTGCGATAATGTTGGTCATTTGAGAATCCGCAATCGTGAAGATGCTGCTAATCCTGAATATATAAAGCGTTTGAAGCAATGCAATTGTATCATGCTTTCGGGAGGCAATCAACTTAGGCTATCGTCTATTTTTGGCGGAACCGAATTTTTGGCTTTACTGAAGGAGCGTTATCAAAAAGAACATTTTGTGATTGGCGGTACCAGTGCAGGTGCTATGGCCATGAGCAATACCATGATTTATGAGGGAAGTGCTGCAGCAGCTCATTTGAAAGGGGAAGTAAAAATCACAACCGGTTTAGGCTTGATGCAAGATGTGATTATAGACTCACATTTTGATAAACGTGGAAGATTTAATCGCTTGGCTCAAGCCGTTGCTTCCAATCCGGGAGCCATAGGAATAGGGCTGGGTGAAGATACTGGCATTGTAGTAAAACATGGCACGCACCTTCAGGCAGTCGGTTCTGGCAGCGTTATCATCATTGATGGAAAAGACATTGATTATAACAACATTGCTGATATTGAGTTTGGTAAGCCAATTTCGGTAGAAAACATCATCGTTCACATTATGTCAGCCGGAGATGTTTACAGCCTTGCTTCTCGCAAGTTTGAAGGTAGAGATATTGAAGCAAACGTGGAAGATTGATAGATCAATTTCCCATTATAGCAACCCTGCTTTTTAGTCGGCGTATATTTTCACTATTCGCTCGTCTTTATTGTTTGCACTACCCCGATACATACCTTCACTGTTGAAGGGCATGGCTACATTTCCTTGCTTATCAACTGCTACCAAACCGCCTTCTCCGCCTATTTTTATCAGCTTATCATGTACCAACACATCGCAGGCTTCCGAAAGGGACAACCCTTTATATTCCATCAAACATGAAATATCATGTCCAACAACGGATCGAATAAACAGTTCACCATGTCCGGTGCAAGACACGGCACAGGTAGCATTGTTGGCATAAGTTCCAGCACCAATAATAGGGCTGTCGCCAACCCTACCATATTTTTTGTTGGTCATTCCTCCAGTGCTGGTTGCTGCAGCCAAATTTCCATAACTATCCCAAGCAACAGCACCTACGGTGCCAAATTTTTTATCGTGATGATCTAATGAAATACGATCCTCTGCCAAAGCCTCTTGCCATTGCTTAAATCTTTGTTCAGAATAGAAATAGTCATCTTGTGCAAAAGCAATACCTTGTTGATGAGCAAATTTTTCTGCACCAGGGCCAAAGAGCATAACATGCTCACTTTTATCCAGTATAACTCGAGCCAATTCCACCGGATTTTTGATTTGAGAAACACAGCTAACTGCTCCTGCTTTTAAGGTATTTCCACACATAATAGAAGCATCCATCTCATGCTTTCCCTGATGGTTAAAAACGGAGCCTTTTCCGGCATTAAACAAGGGGCAGTCTTCCAACGAAATCACCGCAGCCATCACCGCATCTAAGCCAGAACCTCCTTGCTTTAGAAGATCCATTCCTGCATCTAAGGCGGCATGAATAGCTTGTTCATATTGTTGCTGCAAGTTTTCGGTCATAGAGGAGCGTAAAATGGTACCAGCTCCGCCATGAATGGCAATCGAAAATTGATTCATGTGCTAAAATTAAAAAAACCTTCTTTGCTGCAACAACAAAGAAGGTTTTGAAAAAAAATTCAGGCTATTACACGTCAATACGTGCATATTTTGCATGGCTTTCTATAAATTCTCGGCGTGGTGCCACTTCATCACCCATCAACATAGAAAATACGCGGTCGGCTTCTGCTGCACTGTCAATAGTTACTCTTTTTAAGGTTCTTGTGCCAGGGTTCATAGTTGTATCCCACAATTGATCGGCATTCATTTCTCCCAGACCTTTATAACGCTGAACGTTAACGCTATCTTCCTTTCCGTTAGCTAACTTTTCAATCAATCCCTTTCTATCTACTTCATTCCAAGCATAAGCCTGATCCTTTCCTTTCTTCACCAAGTAAAGCGGAGGTTGAGCCAGATATACATATCCTTGCTCCACCAGTTCTTTCATATAGCGGAAGAAGAAAGTAAGGATTAGAGTGGCGATATGCGAGCCATCCACATCCGCATCGGTCATGATGATAATTTTGTGGTAGCGCAGTTTTGTTAGGTTCAGTTCTTTAGGATCTTCGGGAGTACCAACGGACACGCCCAGAGCCGTAAACATATTTTTGATCTCTTCATTTTCATAAATCTTATACTCCTGGGCCTTTTCAACGTTTAGGATTTTTCCGCGTAGGGGCAAAATAGCTTGATACGTGCGGTCGCGTCCTTGTTTTGCTGTTCCTCCGGCTGAGTCTCCTTCTACTAAATAGAGTTCACAACGTTCGGGATCACGTTCAGAGCAGTCAGCCAATTTGCCGGGCATTCCACCACCGGTCAACACACTTTTGCGCTGCACCATTTCTCGTGCTTTTCGTGCTGCTGCGCGAGCTTGTGCGGCAAGGATTACTTTGTCAATAATGAGCTTTGCTTCTTTAGGATGCTCTTCTAAATAGGCTTCTAAAACACGACTTACAGACACATCCACCACACCCATCACATCATTGTTTCCGAGCTTGGTTTTTGTTTGTCCTTCAAATTGCGGTTCAGGAACTTTTACTGAAATAACGGCACTTAGTCCTTCGCGGAAATCATCACCTGTAATTTCAACTTTTGCTTTTTCAAACAATTTGTTTTTATCGCCGTATGCTTTAAACACACGAGTGATGGCACGACGAAATCCCGCTACATGGGTTCCGCCTTCAATGGTATTGATATTGTTGACGTAAGAAAAAATATGCTCGTTGTAGGATGTGTTGTAGGATAAAGCTACATCCACTGCTACGTTTGAATCCTTGTCATAGGCTTCTACATAAATAGGTTGTGGCAATAAAGGATCACGCTTACCATTACGATCAAGCATTTGCACAAACTCTAAAATACCTCCTTCGCTATAAAACTCTTCTTTTTGTTTGGATTCTTCACCTTCATCATGCGAGCGTTCGTCTATCAGCACAATGCGAATGCCTTTATTAAGGTATGCCAATTCGCGAAGGCGTGCGGCAAGGATATCTCGATGATAGACCGTGTCTATAAAGATAGAATCGTCGGGTGTAAAATGTTGTAGTGTACCCCGTTGATCGGTTGTGCCTATTTCACGAACTGGATATTGGGGAATACCCATTTTATATTCTTGTTCAAAAACTTTGCCTTCGCGAAACACCGTTGTGTGCATGTGTTTGCTTAGGGCATTTACGCAGGAAACCCCCACTCCATGCAATCCGCCGGAAACTTTATAGGAATCTTTATCAAATTTTCCACCGGCATGAAGTACTGTCATAACCACTTCTAAAGCCGAGCGTCCTTCTTTCGGGTGAATGCCCGTAGGAATGCCGCGACCATCATCTCGTACACTGATAGAGTTGTCGGCATGAATGGTAACAGAAATATTTTTACAATGTCCTGCGAGTGCTTCATCTATCGAGTTGTCAACTACTTCATATACCAAGTGATGCAAACCTTTTACGCCTATATCACCTATATACATGGCCGGACGCTTGCGCACAGCTTCCAGTCCTTCTAATACTTGAATACTGCCTGCATCATAGCTATGGGCAGGAACGATCACTTCTTGTTCTGTACTCATAAATTTTTGTGGTCGGGCTAAGTGTTGCTGGCTTCCTACTATTTTTTTAGGCTTTGCCCACCTGCCTTTTGGGGGTCAAAAAAGTTGTTTAAACTCAACTTAAAATAAACTGCTCAAAGATACGAAAATGAGAGAAATTTTTGCTAAGTTTCCTAAGGATAGAGGAAACAATTCTAAAAACTAAACACTAAGCCATTTTATAGGGCATGTTTGTCAAGATTGTTTTAATGCTTTATCCTATTTTAATTTAATACCGACCTGAATTGTAGTAAATATAAACAGTGCTTAAACATGTGAAGCAGCACTAAGCAGCAATTTAGTCCTTGTTGATCGGAGTACAAGACATTATCTTCTGTTCATTTGAATTGGAAATCAAAATTTCAAAAAGAAAAATAGGAAGAGGTTTTGTCAAAAGTTTGTCTTGAGCAATAATAATTATATGCTACCTCAGTAAGAAAAACCTATTCCTGATATTCCATTTATCTTGAAGAGTATCATCTTTTACCCTATCTTAAAAATGTTGAATAGCCCCGGTATGGCAATCCATATTTACCCTTAAATTTGCAGAAGGTATTTCGAGCTTATCTATTTTGCTACAACAACAGTTGGTGAAGAAAGGAGATAAGCTGAGAAATTAACGTATTTTCCATAACGTTTCATATTTGTACAAGTGAGCTTAAGTTTTTGTTTCACATCCCGCAGTTTTTTCAAAAACATTTTTACGGTTGGACTGCTTTTTCTAACATTTCAAGGAAATATTTTTGCGCAAGACGGTAAGCCTCAATTTCCGGCTCCCAATAAGGAGCAACTAAACTATCGAAAAAAAGGAGCACGGATTCCGCCATTTGTTCTTGAGAAAACATTAGGCGGCACATTCACCAACATAAATCTGAAGCCTAACAAACCGGTTATGCTGATGATTTTTCACCCTTTGTGCGAGCATTGTAGCTATACTTTCGATTCTTTACGAAAATATAAGTCACAATTTAAAAATACCCAGTTGGTAATGGTTGCAGAAGATCGTAATAAAGATTACATGAAAGGCTTTATTAAAAAAATGAACTTAAAAAATGAGCCGCTTTTCCAAAATATCGGCACTGAAAAGGGTAATTTGATATACTATCTCTACACTTACGAGGTTTTACCCCAAGTAAATTTTTATGATAAAAACTATAAGTTGATTCAAACTTTTACGGGTCGATCGCCATTTGATTCGCTCAAAATGTTTATCCAATAATTTTGGTTTCTTTACCATTTTGGTTTCACTATATTTTTACGCATGATTCTTTCCGACAGCCGCATTTTACAGGAAATGGAAAAGGGAACAATAAAAGTCGAGCCTTTTCACCGCGATTGCTTAGGCAGTAACAGTTATGATGTGCATCTTGGCAGCACCTTAGCAACCTATAACGAACATATTTTGGATGCCAAAAAACACAACACCATCAATTGTTTCGAGATTCCGGACGATGGGTTTGTGCTATATCCACACGTGTTTTATCTAGGTGTAACAATGGAATATACTGAAAGCCATGCCCATATTCCATTTTTGGAAGGAAAATCAAGTACTGGCAGGCTGGGTATTGATATTCATGCTACTGCCGGAAAAGGCGATGTTGGGTTTTGTGGAAATTGGACTTTAGAAATTTCAGTAAAACAACCCGTAAAAATCTATAAGGGAATGCCAATCGGACAGCTTATTTACTTTCCTGCTGATGGCGAAATTCTTGTAAAGTATAACCAAAAAGGGAATGCTAAATATGCAGGACAACCCAATCGTCCCATAGAAAGTATGATGTGGAAAAACAAGTTTTAATCTACTGTAAAACGCAATGTTGTAAATACACTGCGCGGTAAGAAATTTAGCGTACCATTACCGCTATGAACGCCCCCTTGTGTAAGTCCGGTAGCACTTAACGATTGTACATTGAAAATGTTTTTTACACCTGCGGTGATAGAAAATTTCTTGTTCAAAAATTTACGTTCAATTGACGCATCCATCATCTGATAAGCGGGTTGACGACCATCATAATTTGCACTTCCATCAATTGCCATACGTAAGAAAGGTTGAGCACCGGTATATTTATAGAACATCGAAAAATTGAGTTTTACTTTTTGCCAGTAGTAAGATAGATTTCCGGTTGCTTCATTAGCACCAAATCCTTTCAAGCTATCTTGCCCCAACGTTTGCACATAAGAATAGCCTAACATATAGTGAAGGTTTTGTTGTTGACCTTCTACTTGCAAAGACCCTATGGTATTGCGCATTCTGCTTTGGTTAGCATATTGATAGGTAATGTCTGTAGGCTTGTCTGGATAAACTTTTACTAACACAATACCATTCGTGACATCATTGTAATATCCTGTAAGCATAACTTGTGTATAGTTTGCATTTTTCTTATGAACCATTGCCGACAAAGAGAACTGAACGTGTTGCCCTACTTCCGGTTTCAGATTCTCGTTACCAAAAACTCGATGGTTTACATCCACAAATTGAAGATACATTTCTTTGAGTGAAGGTGCACGAAAGCCTTTAGCATATGATGCTCTAACTTGTACTCGGGGTGCCACATTAAATAATAAATTTAATGCCGGTATCAGTGGAGAAGAAAATTTGGTGTTGTAGGCTGCTCTCAACCCTGGTTGGACTTTCAATTTTTCATTTTTCAAAAATGGAATACTAACCATAGCAAAGGCTGCATAGTCTTGAATAGCATGATCGTCACCGGATATTTTTTTGGTATAGCCTTGTTGAATGCCGATATCATATCCCGATGTGAGCTCTAACTTGCCCCAATTACGCTGATAGATTCCTCGGCTGGTGATGTCTGCAAAACGGGAAGTGTCTTGAACACCCGGATCTGAAGAAAGAGTTTCGTTGAGCGTGGTCATATCTGTTAGATAAGTGCTACGAACCCTTTTGTATAAAACATAGCCATTCAATACTTTCCAATTTCCGGTATGCAGTTTGCCTTCTAACCCCAAACGAGTAATGACCCGATCGGTATGATAATACTCATCTTGAGCAGTAATTTTATAGGGACTATAAACGGAAATCATGCCTTTGTTTGACACTCCTTCATTTAAATAATCGGTAGCAAAATTTAGTTTGAAACCCGATTTTGCTCTGTATTGATAAGAGAGGTTTGCTAAGTATTGTGTTTTGGGTTTAAACAATAAATTGCGTTGTGGATGAATGGTGTCTCCATTGGAGGTCATCATGGTGTCAAGATATTTCCATCCTTCAAAGTAGTTGCGTCCACCACCTATTGATAGTGTGTGCTTCTTCCATGATCTTGCTGCTGCTAAATTAAAGTTATACTTGCCTATGGTTTCATAGTTTGCCGTAGCTTGAAGTTCATAAGGCTTTCTATTTTCCTTTTCAATTACATTGATTACACCACCTAAAGCATCTGAGCCATAAATGATACTCATAGGTCCCTGCACCAATTCTACCCGTTGTACATTAGCTAAGTTTATTTGTCCAAGATCTATGTTCCCATTTTCACGTCCATTCAAGGCAACTCCATCTACCATTACTTTCACTTTATCGCCAGAAATTCCTTGCATACGCACGCTGGAACCCAACACCGGATCGCTGCCAATATTGATGTTTAGTTGTGTAGATAAAGCTTCATTTAGGGTAATGGCTCCTTGTGATCGAATGGACTCAGCGGTAATAATCTTGTAAGAAGCTAAGGCATTTTGTGGTTTTATAGGTGCAGCCACACCGGTAACAACAACTTCATTTAGCGATGAGAATCTTTTGATGAGAAATATAGTCAATACAGAAGTAGGTTTGGACTCAAGTACAAGATGTTCTTTGTCATAGCCAAAAGCAGAAATATTAAGCTCTATGGGGAATTTATCAATAGTGAGCACTACATTTCCAGCACTATCGGTAGCTTGGGTCTGTAACAACATTTTGGGCTCCCTTTGATATACATTCACATAAGCCGACTCAACAGCACTTCCTCCTTCATTCGACCTAATATGAATATGTACTGTATGCTGCGCCAATAGGCTTGTTGCATTCAGTAAAAACCCTAAAACCAACAATAGGCTCCTCATCTCAGCTTCTTATTTTTATTCTTACTACTTAAAGCAACTTCAGCTATCGTATTTCACCATAGCTGAAGTTTTATAGAATAGTTCAATAGTTTAATGTTGTACCGATAATTTTTCTGTTACCTTCCAAGCACCATTTGTTAGGGTAATTAGGTATAAGCCTGAAGCTACATTGCTTGTGTTGAATGTGGTAGCATTCAATCCTTGCATAATGGTTACAGATGTATTATACACAACTCTGCCATTTAGGTCAGAAATCATTAACCGTGCATTTGTTGTTTCTTTTGCATCAATTAATATGCTGACATCGTTGTAAGCCGGATTAGGAGCAACACGGAATGACTGAAGAGCAACCGGCATAGAAGTAATAGCCAAATAACCAGAACTTAAAAGTCGCTTTTGAAATACTACTTTACCCGTTCCTGTTCCACCAAAGCCGGTGAACTTCAATTGATAGATTTCATTTGTGTTTTTGCTTTTTACAAAATAATAGTTGCTGTCTGCAATCACCCATTTATTTAGGTTCATGTCAAAAGACTTCCAGCTTGCACCAATATTGCTCAGCTTTGAGCTATAAACAAAACCTCTATAGCCCATGGTATCATCTGTGCCCACATGTAGTTTTTGAGCTGCTTCTACTTCAAAATTTGCTAAAACGCCCATCACATTGTAATAAGGAACGCCCGGAGAACCCAGCATGTACTCTTTGTAACGGGTAAAAAGAATGTCCCAAGCGGTTCGGGATGGTTCACGATTTGTTACTGTATAACTTGGCAAACTGAGGTAAGCGAACAAACGATCAGAATAGTTTGCTTTTTGATAAATACGCATGGTAGTATCGGCAGTACCATCAAATTTGGCAATTCTGAATTGCCATTGAATAGAATCAACCGGTTGAGAAACATAACGCTTAATCCATAGTTTATAGGCATCGGTATTGCCATTATTGGTAACCGTAACTAAGAAAAGGGAATCACCATTAACATTGTGGCTGGTCATATCATAGGTACCCCAACCATAATCAAAAGCATTAGATTGGTTGTAGTTCATATTAAAAGCACCATAATTCCAATTTGAATCAGAATTGGTGAGTTGATAGGAATCGCCTGTTTTTCCAATTGTATCAGTTGGTGAAAGCGTAGCAAAATTGGTGGCTGCACGTAGGTGAAGGGCAAACACTTTTACGTTTGCCTGAACATGATTGGCAAATACACTTACGTTGCCATAAGGACCCGGCGGGGTGGTTTGAAAAGCAATATGCCAATTGGTATTAGTAGAGGAAAGTTGTGCTCCATTTTTCAGGCTGTAAAAAACATCATTTGTATAGCCTGCTCCCATTGTTATGGAGTCTGTAATCCAAGCTTGTGCATTTGCTTGTGAAAAAGTCAAAGCTGCCAGCCCCGTCATTAGTACATGTCTCAGTCTCATTATGAATTGATTTGCGGCACAAAAGTACAGGCAGCAAAAGCTCGAAACTGATGACTAAAGTCAATTGACAAAGAAATGACACAGCGCAGACACTACACCAAACCCGCGCTCCTCAAGTATTCAGCTATTTGAATGGCATTGGTTGCAGCCCCTTTTCGCAAATTATCTGACACGACCCAACAGTTCAAAGTGTTTGATTGTGAATAATCTCGGCGAATACGGCCTACGAAAACTGTGTTCTTTCCTGCTGCATCAAGCGGCATAGGATATTCGTTTTGGGTTGGGTTGTCAATAACTTCAACACCGGGATACTGGCTAAGCAAATTGCGAACTTCTTTTTCTTCAAAATCTTGTTTTAATTCAATATTTAGGCTTTCGCTATGCCCGCCCATCACCGGTACACGCACAGCAGTTGCTGTTACATGTATAGACTCGTCACCCATGATTTTTTGGGTTTCATTGACCATCTTCATCTCCTCTTTAGTGTATCCATTGTCTGTAAATACATCAATGTGAGGTAATAAATTCAGATCTATGGGATGTGGATATACACCAAAACCCTTTCCACCAGCACGCTGATCCAACAGTTCTTTCACGGCATTTTGTCCCGTACCGGTTACAGATTGATATGTGCTGACTACTACTCGTTTAATGCCATATTTTTGGTGTAAGGGTTTCAACACCATTACCATTTGAATGGTAGAACAGTTGGGGTTTGCAATAATGAAATCATCTTTTGTTAATTCCACTCCATTAATTTCCGGCACGATCAATTTTTTAGTTGGATCCATTCGCCAAGCTGATGAATTATCAATAACCCGACAACCCGTTGCAGCAAATTGAGGAGCTAGCAACAATGAAACACTACCGCCGGCAGAAAATAAAGCAATTTGTGGCATTCGCATGATGGCTTCTGCTGCAGATAATATAGGAAAGCTTTTACCTCGCCAATGGATAATTTTTCCAACTGATTTTTCAGAAGCGACCGGCAACAATTCAGAAACTGGAAAATTTCTTTCTTCCAACACCCGCAACATGGTACTACCCACCAAACCGGTGGCACCTACTAATGCAACTCGCATAAAATTTCTAAAACTGATTTTGAAGCAAATCTAAAATTTCTAAGAGCAATGACGAGAACATAATCCCTTTTTCTCCCGAAATTCAAATATTATTCAGAATGGAAAAAGCCAAAAAAACGTATCCGATAAACAAAGTAAAACCTACAATTTGTGCGTGGTCAATTTGTTGCTATTTATCTTCTACAATCTTTGCCGTTTCATCACCTCTCTCTTTTTCAATTCTTCCGCGACGCAATGGATTAGCTGTGTTTTCAGTATAAGCTTCACGTTGGCGTAAAAGATCAATAGACTGAAAAATAGCCTCTCGAAAAGATTGCTCATCTGCAATGCCCTTTCCAGCAATGTCGAATGCAGTACCATGGTCGGGTGAAGTGCGAATGACCGGCAATCCGGCAGTAAAATTTACCCCTTCACCTTTAGCCAAAGTTTTAAAGGGAATCAGACCCTGATCGTGATACATTGCTAAAACAGCATCAAAAGCAGTATAGCTGCCGCGAGCGAAGAAAGCATCGGCACTGAAAGGTCCAAACACTAATTGCCCTTGTTGTTGTGCCTGCTCTATTACTGGTTTGATTATGGCTTGCTCTTCGTCGCCTATTTGTCCTTGATCTCCCGCATGAGGGTTCAATCCTAAAAGGGCAATCTTGGGCTTATCAATCCCAAAATCTTTTATCAATGACTCTCGTAATAGTTGCAGTTTTGACAAAATAACTTCCTTGGTGATTAGCGGTGCAACCTTAGCAATAGGAACATGCTCGGTAACTAAGGCTATACGAATTTGGTTATGAAACAAGAGCATCAACACATCCTTTGCAGCAAATTTTTCTTTTAAAAAAGGAGTGTGGCCTGTAAAAGGAAAATCTGCCGATTGAGTATTGTGTTTATGTATTGGCGCAGTAACAAGTGCATCAATTTGTTTGTCTTTTAGGCATTGCGTTGCCACCATCAAAGAACGAACAGCATATTTACCACCAATCTCATTGAGCGTTCCAGGTTGCATTGGAGCCTCTTCATCCCAACAATTAAAAATATTGGCTTGTTTGGTATTGAGATTGTCTAAACTTTTAGTGCTGAAAAAACTAAAAGGATAATCTGTTAAACTCTTTCGATAATAATTTATGAGTTTGTTTGAAGCAAATACAACAGGCGTGCACAATTCTAACATTCGGTTATCCGACAATGTTTTGATGATTAGCTCTGGACCAATGCCATTGATATCGCCGGTAGTAATTCCTATAATCGGTTTTTCATTCATGCTTGATGTTTTGTGTGGCGGAAGAAAGGATTGTTATTGTTCAAATTCCATTATTGAGAATAGTGAGTCAGGAAATCTAACAACATGCGTAAGCCATAGCCCGTTCCTCCCGAAGGTAAATATCCTTTTTGAGATGTAGCAAATGAAACACCAGCAATGTCAAAGTGCATCCAAGGATAGTCGGTAAAATGTTCTAAAAATTTTCCGGCTGTAATAGCACCTCCGCTGGGTCCACCAATATTTTTAAGGTCAGCAAAATCAGACTTTATCATCTCGCCATATTCTTCCCATAATGGGTAACTAACTAATCTTTCATACTGTCGAAAACCACTTGCTTGGAAAGCTTCTTTTACAGCATCAGCAGCAGTACCCATACATACAATACCATGTTCACCTACAGCAACAGAAGCCGCACCAGTAAGTGTAGCAAAATCAACTACCAATGCGGGTTCATAACGCTTTGCCCAGTGTAAAGCATCGGCTAATATTAATCTTCCTTCAGCATCCGTATTCAGCACTTCAACTGTAGTGCCGCTATACATCGTAATAATATCTCCAGGCACATAAGCATTTTCTCCCGGGCGATTGTCGGTTGCAGGAACTAAGGCAATAACATGTAATGGCATTTTCAAACGGGCAATGGCATACATGGAACAACTGACCAATGCCGCTCCACTCATGTCGCTTTTCATTCGATCCATAGATGCAGGTGTTGGCTTCAAGGAAAGTCCGCCCGTATCATAAACCACACCTTTGCCTATCAAAACGATAGGCTTTTCATTCAAGGCATTTTTGGGTTTATATTCCATGATGTTGAATGTTGGCGGTTGTTGACTACCCCGATTCACAGCCAGAATTCCACCCATTTTTTCCTGTTCAATTTCTGCCTTACCTAAAGTTTTGACAGAAAAGCCGGCTTCCTTACCCAAATTGGCAATTTCAACTGCTAATTGATCTGCGGAAAGGTAATTGAGTGGTTCGTTTACCAATGTTCGTGCTTTGAAAATAGCTTGTGTCATCACTTCCAAGCGATTCACTTCAGAAGTAGTTATGCTTTGGGCTTCAAAACAAATGGTTTGAAGTGTGCTTAGTGCTTTTTCTGCATCCTTTCTATATTTTACAAATCGGTAAGCTGAAAGTGCCATGCCTTCTGCTAAATAATATGCAGCATCCTTATGCATAGAAAGGCTGTGGATACACATTTCAGCTACTTTATGTTTGTTGCCAGTTGTTGCTATTTGCGCACCTGCTTTGCGTATAGTATCATTGGTTTGCCAATCGGTAGCTTTCTTTTGAATACAAAAAATAACCTCGTAATAATCAAGACGATTTAGCCAAATCACTTTTTCATCTGCTTCAATTGCAGTTTTACAAAATGTCATTTCTTTTGCATCAAGCGTATTGATTAAACTGAGCTCTGTTGCACTATCAATAATATAAATAATGTTCTTTTTTTCTGTGTTAGAGGCAATCTGAAAATTCATTACTTTGGTTTTTAAAGTTGCAAATTTAGATGTTCCAAGCACCTTATGTACATTTTCTAAAAAGCCAAATTTTGATTTGGAAAAAACCGTTGCTTTACAGAGAATCATTTAAAAGTGAAATATGCGTGCTGTTATTCAGCGAGTATCATTTGCCAGTGTATCTATTGCCGGAAATGTGAAGTCGTCCATCCATCAAGGTTTAGTCGTGCTTTTGGGCATTAGTCAAGCTGATGAAGAAGCAGATGGTACTTGGCTTTGCAAAAAAATTTCCAATCTCCGTATTTTTTCAGATGAACAAGGTTTGATGAATAGGTCTTTGCAGGAAATTGAGGGTGACATCTTACTCATCAGTCAGTTTACCCTCATGGCTTCTTACAAAAAAGGAAACCGACCTTCCTTTATTTCTGCTGCTCGACCTGAGCAAGCAATTCGTTTGTACGAAGCCTGTATTCATTTGTTGAGCGAATCTTTAGGAAAGCCCATAGCTACCGGAACATTTGGTGCAGACATGCAAGTCAACTTAGTAAATGATGGTCCTATAACCATTATCATGGATTCAAAAAAACCCGAGTAACAGATGGCAGCTTGTAACTTTGCTTTGCATGAATTCAGACAAACACATGGACTTGCTTAATAAGCATGAAGCTGATGTGCGCTTTATGCGTGAAGCTCTACGTCAAGCACAATTAGCTTTTGAAGAAGATGAAATTCCTGTTGGCGCAATTGTTGTTTGGGGCAATAAGATTATAGCTCGTGGATACAACCAAGTGGAACGTTTAAACGACAGTACGGCACACGCTGAAATGATTGCCATTACTGCTGCATTCAATGAATTGGGAAGTAAATATTTACAAGAGGCAACGTTATATGTTACCCTTGAACCTTGCTTGATGTGCTGTGGTGCTATCTTTTGGGGGAAAATCGGGCGAATTGTTTATGGTGCTTCAGATGCTAAAAACGGCTATCATAAATATATAAACTCGTCTGTTAACCCATTTCATCCCAAATGTGAAATCACATCTGGCATTTTAGCCGATGAAGGTGCTCAATTGATGAAAGATTTTTTTGCCACAAAAAGATGATACCACAAGAGTCTAAGAATTGGGTTTTGGTTGAAAAGCTTTCTCTTACTCAATTAGAAGAAGGAAAAATAATAGAAACTTTTGTTGGTCAAAAAGCTGTTTGCTTACTTCGAAAAAGTAATTCAGTATTTGCTTTCGCTGCTATTTGCCCTCATCAAGGTGCAAAAATGTGCGAAGGGTGGATTGATGCAAAAGGACAAGTTGTTTGTGCATTACATCATTATAAATTTGCACCGGAAAGCGGACGAAACACAAGTGGTGAAGGTTACAAACTACGCACTTATCCGGTTGATGTTCGTGGAACAGAAATTTATCTTGCAATTAACTCATAACAGAATGGCTGCACACCCTCCTTACTTAAAAAAAGGATCTTTGATTGGCATTACTTGCCCTGCGGGTTTTGTTTCTAATGAGCGTATTTTCGGCGCTATTGATGTGTTACAACAACAGGGTTTTCGGGTAAAAGTTGGAGAAACTGTAGGAAGTGAGCACTTTTATTTTTCAGGAACAGATGAACAACGCCTGCATGATTTGCAAGCCATGCTTGATGATCCTACTATTGATGCTATTTTGATGGGCAGAGGTGGATATGGTACCTCTCGAATTATTGATCAATTAGACTTTTCAGCGTTTTGCCAAAAGCCAAAATGGGTATGTGGGTTTAGTGACATTTGCGTGCTACACAGCCATATTCAAGCTAATTTTCAGATTCCAACTTTTCACAGCCCTATGTCCGGTGCCTTATCTTTCGACACCTTAAAGGCTACACATGTACAACAATTCTTTTCCGCTATTATGGGTTTGCCTTTGTCTTATACTACACCTTCCTCCACTTTTAACAGACGGGGAAACACAGATGGTATTATCGTTGGCGGAAATTTGGCCATTTTAACCCACCTTACCGGATCAAACTCAGAATTACAAACCGAAGGGAAAATATTATTCATCGAAGATATTGGTGAGCATTTATATCAAATTGATAGGATGATGCTAAACTTAAAAAGATCCAGAAAGCTTGATCGGTTGAAAGGCTTGATAGTAGGTAGTTTCACAGATATTGAAGATACTGAGCGTCCTTTTGGTCAACCTTTAGAAGAAATCATTTTCAGTAAAGTGCAGGAGTTTACCTATCCGGTTTGCTTCAACTTTCCAGCCGGTCATCAACAAACAAATTATACACTGACATTGGGAATGAGACACAAACTAATAGTTACAGAGCAAGGAGGCAGCTTAATACTTAGTCAGTAATTTCGCTTTGCATCTCACATACGCCACCAGATAAATTGTAAAGATTTGTCCATCCTCTTATCTCTAACCGTTGAATGACAAGAGCACTTCTAATTCCTTTTTCACAATAGAATATAATGGGCTGATCTGTATTTAATTCAGTCAAACGATTCAAAATTTCATCAAACGGTATATGAATCCCTCCGATATGGAAATTAGTTCGCTCAATGGAAGTTCGTACATCAACTAATAAATACGACTTATTGCTTTTTTGCCATTGAATCAATTCCGATGGCGTTAGAGTATGCACGGTTCCTGATTGTAAAATGTGTCAGCAAAGCTATTGCTTTATAGTAGGGTATCTATTAATCGTAGTAATTTTGCCAACCAATTTTTGATATTTTGAGCCAACCAATTATTGCTTTAGCACAAACATTCTTTCAAAAGAGACTTCCATTTTGTCTTTATCGAATGCCTGATCATAGCAACATATCCATAGCAACGCTACCTGAATATTGCCCTACAGAAACGGCGAAGCGATTTCTGGTAGCACCTTTTCACCCGACAAGCCAAGCTTCACCCATAATTTTATCTATTGTACAAGCAGAGGCTATCACAACGGAATATCTTTCTAAAATCGAGAAATTGCCTGTCTGTTCAGATTATTTCTCTGAACCTCTACCAACCGAAACTTCAAAGGAGCAATACTTTGAACAAGCTGACTCAATGATTTCAGACCTTCAAAATGGGAAAGCCCAAAAAGCCATTTTATCGCGTGTATTACATGTTGTACCGAAAAAAAGAATAGACCCGATTGCTTTTTTTTTACGTCTTTGTTCCGACTATCCCGAAGCCTTTGTTCATCTTTTAGCACACCAAAAATCAGGAGTATGGGCAGGTGCTACACCAGAATTACTATTAGAGTCCCAAAAACAGCGATTAGTTATTATGGCACTTGCCGGAACACAAGCCCGAAACAAAACCCACAAATATCAGTGGCAACAAAAAGAATTAGAGGAACATTTTCTGGTTTGTAAACATATTGAATCGGTAGCAGCATCACACCATTGCGACTTTATTGGAAAATCATCTACTTGTACCGTAGAAATAGCACAGGTGGCTCATTTAGTTACCCATTATTACTTTCAGCGGGCTTCTCATTTTAACTTACAAAATTTCTTGAACGATTTACATCCAACTCCTGCCGTGGGCGGGCTTCCTGTGAAAGAAGGATTAGCGTGCATTGCTGCTCATGAAAAATATGATCGGCGTTATTATTGTGGATATATTGGTGAGGTATCTGAAAACGAAGAAGCCCATTTATTTGTCAATCTGCGTAACATGCAAATAGGGGAAGATAAAATAGCCATTTTTGTTGGTGGTGGTTTTACTGCTGCTTCAAAGCCGAAATCTGAATGGGAAGAAACCGTACTTAAAAGCCGAACTATGATTGATAAAATAGAAGCCTAAGCCGAATATTGAAACAAATGGAATTATCTGACAAAAAAGGTATTCAGCACATTGTTTGCTCGCTTGCCATACATGGCATTCAGCGTGTAATAATTTGCCCTGGTTCCCGAAATGCACCACTGACATTGTCTTTCAATCGTCATCCACAGTTTGTATTATATAGCATTCGTGATGAAAGAAGCGCTGCATTTTTTGGTTTGGGTATGGCTCAACAATTAAATGAACCGGTCGTTATCGTTTGCACCAGTGGTTCTGCTGCATTAAATTTTGCACCGGCTATTGCAGAAGCCTACTATCAACGAATCCGACTAATTATCCTAACTGCTGATCGGCCCAAAGCATGGACTGGTCAAGGTGAAGGACAGACAATCAATCAAACAAATGTTTTCAACAATTTTGTTCGCCAAGCATTTGAACTTAATGGTGATGCCCAGTCAAAAGATGATTTGTGGTATATAGATCGCTGCATCAGTGAAGGATTGAATTGGGCAAAACACACTAACAAAGGTCCTATTCATTTTAATATTCCAGTTTCTGAACCCTTATATGGCATTACAACAATAGATCGAGTTGAGGTCAATTCTTTTTTTATTGAGACGGTAGAAAATCATTTGCCGGCAATTGCCTTACAGAAGCTATCTACCACATTTAATCAAGCAAATCGTATTTTGATCTTAGTCGGGCAACAAAGATCAAATATAGCGCTGGAAGCAATTCTTCAGGAGTTCTCAGAATATGAAAATGTAATAATTCTTTGCGAAAGTACATCAAACATCCGGTCGAAGAATTGTATAGCAAACATAGATAGAGCAATTACAAATTTATCTGCAGAAGCAGTAGAAATATTGAAGCCTGATTTATTGATTACGTTTGGATCGGCTATAATTTCAAAAAGAATAAAAGCCTTTCTGAGAAAAAATCGTCCTAAAATCCATTGGCAAATACATCCATTTGATGCAACAATGGACACCTATCAATCGTTGACAAATGCAATTATGATGGAGCCTTTGTCATTTTTTCAACAACTAAAACCCTTTATCAAGCCATCTGTTTCAGATTATGCGAAGCAATGGCATCAGCTTGCTGAAAAGAAATTAATTTTTCACGATCAATTTATTTCTCAATGTCACTTTAGTGATTTCTCCGTTTTTGATGCTATCTATCAAGCTCTTCCTACTAACTTTCATGTTTATATAGCCAATAGCTCGCCAATTCGATATGCACAGTTGTTTGATAACAGTAAGATCGTTGAAACTTTTTCTAATAGAGGCACCAGTGGTATTGATGGATGCACCAGCACCATAATAGGAGCCGCAGTGGCCATGCCACAAAAAAGTTTTTTATTAATTACCGGGGATGTTGCTTTTTTGTATGATGTGAATGCGCTTTGGCAAGAGTATCCGGTTGATAATGTGAAAATTATTTTGATCAACAATGGAGGTGGCGGCATTTTCAGAATTATTGAAGGCCCTGAACTTGAACAAGAGCTCACTCAATTTTTTGAAACCCAAACAAACACAAATGTTGAATACATTGCTCTACAATATGGTTGGCAATATTTATCATTGCGACAAAGGGATCAGGCAAATATTGTTTTAAATCGGTTTTTTCAAAATGATACCAAACATACCATTCTTGAAATTTTTACCGATGCAGAAACGAATCCCAAGGTGTTAAATGATTATTGGCAATTTTTGAACAAGTAAAACGTATGAATCAAATACAGTGGACGATCGTCAAAGAATTTCAAGATATCACTTTTAAATATTGTGATGGAGTGGCGCGAATAGCCTTTAATCGCCCCGAAGTTCGCAATGCCTTTCGTCCGGAAACAGTTTCTGAATTGTTAGAGGCATTAATCTTCTGTCACGAGTCGCAAGATGTAGGCGTAGTACTGATTAGCGGCGAAGGTCCGGCACCAAAAGATGGTGTATGGTCGTTTTGTTCGGGTGGCGATCAAAGGGTGCGTGCCAAGACGGGATACAAAGGAGGAGACGGCATAAATCGTTTCAACATTTTAGATGTTCAACGACAAATTCGGTTTATGAACAAGGTTGTTATCGCGGTGGTGCCGGGGTGGGCTGTTGGTGGCGGGCATAGCCTTCATGTGGTTTGTGATTTAACCTTAGCCAGTAAAGAACATGCTATTTTCAAACAGACGGACGTAAACGTGGCCAGTATTGATGGTGGATTTGGTTCTGCTTATTTAGCTCGACAAATTGGACAAAAAAGAGCCAGGGAAATATTTTTTCTGGGTCGAAATTATTCAGCTCAAGAGGCTTTTGAAATGGGCATGGTAAACGCAGTTGTGCCGCACGAAGAGTTAGAGTTCACAGCCTTTGAATGGGCACAAGAAATTTTGCAAAAAAGCCCTACAGCTATTAAGATGTCCAAGTTTGCTTTTAATTTAATTGATGATGGATTAATAGGACAGCAGGTCTATGCCGGTGAAGCTACACGTTTAATATATGGCACTGATGAAGCTGAAGAAGGTCGTGATGCTTTTTTACAAAAGCGTAGTCCGGATTTTAAAAAGTTTCCAAAATTTCCCTAATCTTAATACATGGCTTCCATCTCAGCTTGGCTTGTAGCTTTTCGTTTGCGCACGCTGCCCCTTGCTTTATCTACCATTTTCTTGGGTAGTTTTTTGGCTGCTGCACATCAAAGCTTTCATTGGCTTGTTTTTGTGTATGCTATCCTCACCACCCTATTTTTACAAATCCTCAGCAATCTTGCAAACGACTATGGAGATACCGTAAGTGGTGTGGACAATGTTGAACGTATTGGACCAAAACGCAGTCTGCAAGCAGGTTTCATTAGTTTAAACCAAATGAGGAATGCGATCATCCTATTTATTTTATTTTCGCTTGTTTCGGGCATTTTACTAATTATAGAGAGCATGTCAGCCATGCAATTGGGTTATGGCTTTGCTTGTTTTCTTGTTGGAATTGCAGCTATTATTGCTGCCTTAAAATATACAATGGGCAAAAACCCTTATGGATATGCAGGTTTAGGTGATATTTCTGTCTTTATTTTTTTTGGTCTTGTCGGCGTTATGGGAACATACTTTTTACACACACACAGGCTTTCATTGCTTGAATTTCTACCGGCCATCTCTATCGGCTGTTTCAGTACCGGTGTTTTGAACTTGAATAACCTTCGAGATAATGAGAATGATGCTCGTTTTGGGAAAAAAACCTTAGTTGTTCAATGGGGCATAGCTGCCGGAAAAAAATATCACGCCTTTCTCTTAACGCTCGGAATCTTTACTGCCCTTGCATACAGTTTTTCTATCAATGCCTCAGTATGGAAATGGGTTTACTTGATTTCTTTTATTGGAATTATTCGGAGCATCAAAGTTGTATTCCAAAATACAACACCTGCAAGCTTAGATCCGGAATTAAAAAGATTGGCACTTACTACATTGTTGTTTTCAATTTTATTTGGTGTTGGCTTACTTCTATAATTTTGTCTAAGGATTTTGCTTATGCCGATGCACTCAAACATTTCTATGACAACAAAGTAGCTGATTCATGAATTGCTTTTACAAAAAATATACCCTTCAATTCAAGCAACCAAGCGGCACTTCTAGAGGTGAGTTAAGAAAAAAAGATACTTATTTTTTAATTCTTCAAGATAAAGAAAAATGCTCGATTGGAGAGTGCAATCGCTTTTCCGGCTTGTCCTTTGACGACAGAGATGGGTATGAAGAGAAGTTAGCTGAAGTATGCAACCGATTGATGCAGCAAGAACCACAAATAGACCTATCCTTAGCTGATTGGCCTTCTATTAGAATGGGAGTGGAAACTGTATTACTTGATTGGCAAAATGGCAGTAAGCAGATCATTTACCCTAACGCATTTCAAAAAGGAAATTTTTCCGTTCCTATCAACGGACTGATTTGGATGAGTACTTATGATGAAATGAAAAAGCAAATTCATGAAAAACTAAAAGCTGGGTTTCGTTCTATTAAATTAAAGATTGGCGCTATTGACTTCGATGCTGAATTATCCTTACTTTCCTTTATTAGAAAGCAATTTTCAGAAGCAGAGGTAGAAATTCGTTTAGATGCTAATGGAGCATTTTCTTTCACTGAGGCAAAAGAAAAACTGCAACGTCTTGCCGAATACAATATCAGCTATATTGAGCAACCCATCAAAGTCGGTCAATGGCAAGAAATGGCATTGCTGGTGGAACAATCACCAATTAACATTGCTTTAGATGAAGAATTAATCGGGTTGGTAAAGCTCGACGATCAAAATCAACTATTCTCTACCGTGAAACCACCTATAATTATTTTGAAACCCGCACTTATTGGTGGTTTCAAAGTTTCTGATCATTGGAAAAAAATGATTACTGCTATGGGTGGCGACTGGGTCATTACTTCCGCGTTAGAAAGCAATGTGGGGCTTAACGCTATAGCACAATATGCCGCTGCAGACCGAAATAAATATGCTCAGGGCTTAGGCACCGGACAACTTTATACCAATAATATTCCTTCGCCTTATATGGTGGATGCGAATGGGCTTCATTATCAATCTTCACAAGCTTGGGATTTCTCGACATTGATATGAATTGGAACGACTTTCAACATCTAACCTTAAATGGAAAAACCTATTCCCAACAAGCGTTGTTAGACTTTTGTAACGAAGCACCACAACAACACATGAATGAACTCGGTTCGTTTTTATCAGATTGGTTTCGTGATACAGACACCATAGCCTTAAAGACAAGTGGATCTACGGGTGTTCCTAAAAAGATAATAGTCAAAAAACAACAAATGCTACAAAGCGCAGCTGCAACTGCTGCCTATTTCAATTTCCAGCAAGGGCAAACTGCTTTGCTTTGCTTACCCATGCCTTTTATTGCTGCCCGTATGATGGTAGTTCGAGCCTTGTATAGTGGACTAAACTTGATTTGCATGGCACCTAATAGCAATCCCTTAGAGATTATAGATGAAGGTACCCAAATTGATTTCGCGCCAATAACACCTTTGCAATTGCAATCTGCTTCAAACACAAAACGAATCAAGCATATTTTATTAGGTGGAGCACCCATTTCTGAAAATTTAGAACATCGTTGTCAAACTCTTTCAGCACAAATATTTCATGGATTTGGCATGACCGAAACGCTGAGTCATGTTGCCATTCGGCGAGTAAATGGAGTGGACAGATCAAATATTTTTTATGGTTTGCCTAACATTTTTTTCCATTCTGATGAGCGAGGTTGCTTGACCATTGATGTTCCTTATCTGGAGAATCGTATTGTTACAAACGATTTAGTAACGCTGTTATCAGACAAAAGTTTCATTTGGCAAGGGCGTGCCGACAACACGATTAATTCCGGAGGTATAAAATTGATACCGGAGCACATCGAAGAGAGGTTACTTCCCTTCCTAACCAATCGCTTTTTTATAGCCGGTTTACCTGATGAAAAATGGGGTCAAAAAATTGTGTTGTTGATAGAGGGTAATCCTTTGAATGCAAACGAGATAAATGGACTAAAAGAGCTATTTAAACTACATTTGAATCAGTTTGAACGACCAAAAGAAATTAGGTTTATTGAAAAATTCAAGGAAACACCTACCGGAAAAATTCAGCGGTTCCATACCCTACAATTATCCTTAGACGACAAAGAGTTCAGATAGATAGCACAATCCTTATTTTAGTCTTCCGCTGTAAGTGCCTCCCAGAGCAGGTCTTTGAGCTTTGAAATATTTTGATTAGCTAATGAGGAAATAAATAAGTGTGGAATGTTTTTAGGTAGCATTACTTCTATTTCCTGCTTCAATTCATCATCCAGCATTTCTGACTTACTGATGGCAATAATCATTTTCTTGTTTAGCAATTCGGGATTATATTGCTCTAACTCATTGTGCAAGATTTCAAATTCACGTGTGTGATTATTGCTATCGGCAGGTATCAAAAATAGTAAAACAGAATTTCGCTCAATATGGCGCAAAAAGCGATGTCCTAAACCTTTACCTTCCGCAGCACCTTCAATAATTCCGGGAAGGTCAGCCATGCAGAACGAGCGATTGTCGCGATAGGAGACAATACCTAATTGAGGGTTAATAGTAGTAAAAGCATAGTCAGCAATTTTAGGTTTAGCAGCACTCATTACTGACAGCAAGGTTGATTTTCCAGCATTGGGAAAACCTACCAAACCTACGTCAGCTAATATTTTCAGCTCTAAAAATTTATATCCTTCAATGCCTTCCTCACCGGGTTGTGCATATTCCGGAGCTTGATTGGTTGGGGTTGCAAAATTGCTATTGCCTAAACCACCGCGACCACCCGGCAACCAAATTACTTCTTGCCCATCATTTAAAATTTCGGCTTCTATCTCGCCTGATTCTTCATCTTTTGCTACTGTTCCTAAAGGCACATCAATAAACACATCATTTCCATCTCTACCGGTACAATTATTCTTGCTACCGTTTTCTCCATTTTCAGCCAATATGTTTTTATGGTATCGAAGATGCAACAACGTCCATAGTTGTGCGTTTCCGCGCAATATGATATGTCCGCCACGTCCGCCATCGCCTCCATCTGGACCGGCTTTGGGGTTAAATTTTGTACGGGCAAAATGCAAACTTCCAGCTCCACCTTTACCGGAGCGACAGAAGATTCGAATATAATCTACAAAGTTTCCTTTCTCCACTATGCGGGTAACAAATACTTGTCAATTTCTTTAGTTATCAATCGGAAGGTTTCTTCAATATTGCTATCTCCTTTTACACGTTCTAATTTACTATGTGCATTATAATAGTCAGCAACCGGTTCAGTTTTAGCATAATATTCTTTGATCCGCTTTACTATTACTTCTTCGGTATCATCAGACCGTCCTGATGTGGCACCACGTCCAATCAATCTACGAGTCAATTCTTGTTCAGGTACAATAAGAGAAATTACTAAATGGATTTCTGTTTCCTTAAACTCCAACAGTTTATCAAGGGCTTCTGCTTGTGCACGGGTGCGAGGGAACCCGTCGAAAATAAATCCGCGAGCATCTGGGCTTTCGTCAATTTTACTACTGATCATCCCGATCACCACTTCATCAGGCACTAACAATCCTTGATCCATATATCGTTTGGCTTCTACACCTAAGGGCGTTTGCCTACCTACTTCATCGCGTAGCAAATCACCGGTAGATATATGCTGTAAGCGGTATGTAGAAACAACGTTAGCAGATTGTGTACCCTTGCCACTGCCCGGAGGCCCAAACAGAATGAGATTAAACATAAACAATTGAATGTTGAAGCTGCAAAAATAGGATTATGAAACAATTAGCCTAATAATCTAATTGCAGTTCTTTTTTTTAAAAATATGGATTGATTCTTTTCAAAGTCCTATTCATGCAATTTTCTTTTTTAAAAAAAGAGCGGGAAACAGAAGTAAATTTTTTGCTTGAGTTTGTTGAAATTTTTTTATGCTTTTTCTTTTACACAAAAAATGAAAACTACGAGCAGTACCTAAAAAATGTTTAAAAGAAAGTGTTGTACATTTTCTTAAAAAAAAATGAATGAATTAAAGAAAACGAATCGCTTGAAAGGCTTGCCTGTAAAGGCGTTTGTGTATTTAAAAAAACAAAGTCCGGCACGTTGTGATCAGCCGGACTTCTATGAAGGATGGGTTAGTAAGTACAATCCTTACACAATATTAAAAAGAATTTTTTCTACGGAAAAATAATCTTGTAAAAAAAATGATTGCTGTTGAAAAGCTGTGAACAACTGAAGCCTGCTTTTGAAAAACGGAATCAAAACTGTTGGATGATTTTGCGATCAGTTTACCAATCTTTGTCCACTTTAATTTGGGTGGCTTTTCCTTTTTCTTTTTTGTCGTGAAGCTTTTTTTCTTCTTGAGCTAAGGCATTCAATAGTTGATCTGCTTGCTCTTTAGAAAGCTTGCTGGGCTGAGGCTGAGGACGATTGTCTTGCTGTTCGTTTTTCTTATCGTTGTTGTTTTGTTGCTGATCTTGATTTTGCTGTTGGTCTTTATTGGGTTGATCCTTGTTGGAATTGTCTTTATCTTTTTGATTTTTGTTTTTGTCGTCTTTATTTTGATCTTGTTGTTTATTATTTTTTCCACCACCACCACTTTTTTTCTTCATCATTTCTAAAGCATAACTCAGATTATATTTTGCGGCCTCATCTTGCGGATCATTTTTCAAAGTTGTTTTGTAAGCATCTATAGCTTCTTGCCATTTCTGTTCACTCATGTAGCTGTTGCCGATATTGTAGGCGACATTTGCTTTTACTTTTTTATCCTTAGTTTGCTTTTCCAAGTTGGTAAGCACTTGGCGAGACGCGTCAAATTTTTTTTCTTGATAGAGCGCATTTCCCAAATTAAATAAACCGGGTGCATAAGTTGGGTTTTTCAGCAAAGCTTGTTGATATGCATTAGCTGCATCTTTATACTTTTTGGCTTCATAGAGTTGGTTTCCATTTTGCACTTGCCCTTTTTGCGCGTTTGCGGAAAATGCGAGGCAACACCCTATCATGATGAGTTTTGCTGCCTTTTTCATGCTGTTTTTGGTTTTAGTTTTTTCCCGAAAATCATCCATTCAATAGTGAGTGCTGCAAAGGCTAAAGCCAAAAAATATTGGAAGTAGCTGGTGTAGTTGCTAAACATTAATGATCCCAAATTTTTTTGTTCCATTCCATCTATTTCATGCACCAATTTTCCGGCAACCTCATCTGCATTACGCAGCAACAGATAGTTTCCCTTTCCAGCAGAAGCAATGCCTTTCAATTCATCTTCGTTTAGTTTACTAACTATCGGATTGCCCTGGTCATCCAGCTTCACCGCTTTCGTTTCAGGATCGAATAAGGTTGTGCCTTCCGGCGACCCAACTCCAACAGTATGTATGATAATTCCATTTTCAAAAGCATCTTTAGCGTTTGGAATTGCTTTCTCATCATGGTCTTCACCATCTGAAATAAGTACCAATGATTTGTATTTCTTCTCTTTTTGAGAGAATGATTTTTCTGACAGTTCTATCGCATCACCAATGACAGTTCCTTGTGTTGGAACAAGATCGGGTCCTACATTTTGCAACATCATTCGTATTGCACTATAATCAATAGTCAGCGGTACTTGCAAATATGCCCTTCCGGCAAAAATCACCAAGCCAACTCGATCATTTTTCATTTTATCGAGCATACTAAGAATTAATTGTTTGGCTCGTGCAAGCCGATTGGGCTGAATGTCTTGCGCCAACATGCTTTTGCTAACGTCTAAGGCAATGATCACATCCACCCCCTTTCGTTGTACCTCCTCCGTACCAGATCCTTTTTGCAAATTTGCCCACCCAATTATAGCTGCTACAAATGCAATGGATAGCAAGATAAATTTGAAAGTCAATCGCCCCGGAATAGTTCCTTGCAATTGCGTATTGACCAAAACCTGTTGACCTAATTTCTTCAATCGGTTTTTTCGCCAAATCAACATGCCTAAAAACAAGACAATAAATATAGGCAGGATGATAAGCAGATATAGATGCTCGGTGTGCTGAAAACGAAACATAAAGCGTTATGCGTACAACGCAAATTTAACCGGCATATAAATACCTAAAATTGGTTTTGAGATTTTTTAACAAGCCCGTTCCACTACTTTCAAACGACTATCGCCCAACTACCAGTTTTCCACGCACAACCGATCCGTTCACCTCTACCTCATAGAAATAAACACCATTAGCAACCGGTAATTGTGTATA
>JAFDXP010000062.1 GCA_018267875.1 Bacteroidota bacterium
ACTAATTGGGTTCCCGAAAATTTAGAAGCCAGCATAGATATGCTTGGCATAGATTTAGCCTCTACCGGTGTTGAAGATATTTCGGAGCAGGAGCCGTTTTCGGTCTATCCCAATCCGGCACAAGGCACGCTTTCTATAAGCGGTATGGACAAAGGAGCGTATCAAATCAGTGATATGGTGGGCAAAATGCTGTTGCATGGCAGCTATGCAGGCAAGGGTATAGATATTAGTTCTTTATCGCAGGGTGTATATTTCATTCAGATCACCACCGGCGACCGAAAGCAGACCTTGAAGTTTGTGAAGGAATAACATCCACCGTTTGAGAGTTTTATAAATTACACATTGTAGTGCGCCTGCGGCGCACTACAATGTGTAAATCTTTTGTGCATTCTGAACTAATGAAAATTTGGAAAGCAATGAGTTTTACACACTTTTTTAAACACTACCTTTTTCTTTCTGTTATGTACGATTGTAGAGGGGATTTTTAAAAAGACGAAATTGAGTAGTTTTACTCAAGGCACAAACCTTAGGAATACTTGTGCTGATATCTTTTGAAGCGAATAATTATTTAACACAAAATTAACATGAAATATTTGGAAATCCAAAAAAAGTACATTATTCATGTTTTGCAACACAATAGAGGTATCCATAAATTTGTAAAACACTGAAAAGGCATGACGATGCATTGTTTTTAAAATAAAAAAAGACCGGAAGTGGCTAAAGATTGATTTAGAAACATTGTTGTCCGATAAAAATATTCACAATCGATGGAAGTAACTTAGCAGCAATTCTTTTCAATGTTGGTTAAAATTATTTCTTCCTAACTCACGAACTTGATTACACTAACTTATTTGCTCAATATTGATAGCGAAAAGAGAAATATACAATTCTAAATACCATTATTGTTTGCTGTCAAAGAAAATTAGGAATACTGAGTTTTGATCCCGGACAATATTGATTTAGAAACTTAAAACTGACAAATAGACTTTACGTTGCTTCTACACCAATCTTTTACCAATTAATGTTGATGGGTAAACTTCTTTAAGACATTTCAATGCGAAATGCATTTTCAAAAGGAGTGCGAAATTAGAAAAATAAAACGAAAAAATAAAAATAAAAATAAAAATAAAAGACTTAAATTTAGTCAACAAAATTCAACCTAAATGAAACACCTATTAAGATTAGCTTTGTTTTTATTGCCTTTTGCTACTATGGCTCAAACAGAGGGTAGCATTAAAACATTTAATGGAAGGCAGTTTATTTATGGGAGCGGGGGGTATAGTGTCTTTTATTCTAAGACAAACCAGCTATTTCCGATATTGGGTAACACGGTAGTTGTTAAGTATAAGCCAGAGGCGACTATCGGAGAAATTGCACTATTTGAAAACCAAAATAGTCTTAATAGACTTGGAAGTAATCAGTTGGGTTTTGTTGATTATGGACTATTAATAAACTCAGCAGAAGAGATTTTTCAAAAAGCAGAAATTCTGCTTAATTCTTCATTAGTTTATAATGTAGAAATTGTTTCAGAAAAATATGGGTATAAGACTGCTACACCTAATAATGGAAATTTGGGTTGTAACCAATGGTATTTGGATGTATTAGCAGCGTGGGGAGTTTCAAAAGGTAGCCCAAATGTAATTGTGGCAGTAATAGATGGTGGCATAGATAAAACACGTCCCGATTTAGGACTTGGTCCCGTTTCGATGGGGGCATTTTCCAATGTTTTTGAAAACCCTGGTGAAAAAGGTTTAGATGCAAACAACATGAATAAGGAAACAAATGGTATTGACGATGATCAAAATGGATTTATTGACGATGTAAGTGGTTGGAATTTTTTAGATGATAATAATAACACATCTCCTAATAGTTTTAATTTTTCTCATGGAACATCTGTAGCAAGTGTGATTTCTGCAAAGATAAATAATTATTTTATAGATGGGGTAGCTGGAGGAAATGGACCGGGAGTCAAAATAATGCCAATAAAAATTTTGGATCAAATAAATGGATTGGGACAACAGACAATTACGGCTACTTCTATTGATGATGCTATCATTTATGCGGTTAATAATGGTGCGAAAATTATCAATATTAGTTTTTGGTGTAGCCCGTCCATTGATATAGATGCTGCCATACAATACGCGTATAGTCACAATGTGCTTTTGATAAGTGCCGTTGGAAATAACAATGGTTCCGCAGTAGTGTATCCTGCTAATTTACCAGAAGTTGCAGCAATTAGTTCAGAAACTTTTAATCAGACAGATTTTTATCATAGGCTATCAAATTTTTCAAATAAAGGTGCAGAAGTGGCATTAGGTGCTCGAGGGCAGGATGTTTGCGTTTTAACTACAAACCCAGTTGCTGGATTTGAAACATTATCTGAAAATGGAACATCATTTTCGGCTCCCTATGTGGCTGGGACAGCAGCACTTATGTTGTCTGCTAATTCATGCTTATCTAATAAACAACTATTAGAAATAATGGAGCAAACAGCTACAAAAGCAGGAGCAAGATTCAATCATGTTACAAATCAGTGGGAGTTATTTGATTATAATTGGAATAATAAAACACCAGGACATTCGCAAGAGTTTGGATATGGTCTTGTAAATACAAATAAAGCAGTTAAGGCTGCTAAATATATGTCAACAGCAAATAAAGACCTTTATATCAAGGATGCGGACGGAGATTTCGGGCTTACCATAGATGCGGAAATGCTTGACATTGACCCTAATTACCCATTTGGATACGATAAAAGTCCTGATATTTGGGTGCGGAATATTGATGATAATGGAACAGAACATCAAAATCCTGAGTTTACTAATGGACAACCTGTTTGGGTATATGTTCGTGTCAGAAATAAAGGATGTATTCCATCAAATTCAACTGACGTACTTAATCTTAATTGGAGTAAAGCCGCAAGTTGGAGTTCTTGGCCTCAAAATTGGGATGGTTCTAATCCTAATATGGGTAATTCTGTAGGGCAACAGAGTATTGGCGTTATTCTACCTGGTCAGGAGAAAATTTTTAAATTCCAATGGAATCTTACTGTACCGATAGCTAATAACGGTTGGAAATCATGTCTTATGTCCGTTATTTCTTCATCTAATGACCCTACTACCTACTACCCTAATAGGTTAGATAAATTTATAACATATAATAATAATGTTGCAATTAACAATGTTACTATTGTTGATATTTTACCAGGAATACAAAGTGTTACAATTGGCGACAGAGTATTACCGCCGGGTGGATTTATGCATGTGTGCAACCCTCTTAGTACAACAATGGCTTATGATCTTCATATCAAGTCTCAAGAAACTCCCTCTAAAAGTACAATAGTAAACCAAGCTGAAGTTTCACTATTATTTTATGCTAATGATTGGGAATTAATGGAGCAGAATGATATTGATGGAAATGTTGGAGTTGAAAGAATTCGTAAACATGAAATAGTAGTAAAAGAACCAGATGTTAAAATAAGGAATATTACATTGCCTCCAAATACCTATATACCGGTATATGTAGGCTTTAATTTCTTAACACAAGAAATTACATCAGACTCTAATTTCGTGCTTCAAATTTCTCAAACTTTTGCGGATTCAAGTAGGTTTTTGGGATCAGAAAGCTACTATATCCGAAAATATAATCGAATTCCATTCCTCGCAGATGCAGGGACAGATAAAGCAATTTTTTTGGGACAAAGTACTTTGTTGACTGGGGGGGTGCTACCTGAGTTGGCATACTATAAATGGGTATAATGAGAAGGATTCCCTTATTTTTCAAGGGCGCGAATTTTCGGTTTCCCCGATACAAAATTCGGTCTATAAATTAGAGGTTACGGCAATGTCAGATGGTTTCAAAGATTACGATAAAGTGTCAGTAGTAATTCGAAAAGGATATATTGCATCTATTGCTCCTAACCCTGTACTATCTACAACTACTATTCTCTACAATTTAGAAAATGTTACATCAGCTTCACTCATATTGTTTGGCAATAATGCCCTTACTTCACATAGTTATTCATTAAGTATGAGCGGGTCGTCATGTCAAATAGACATGACAAATCTAATGCCTGGGTCATATTTCGTTGCCATAGTTTGTGATGGTGTAATAACAGACGTTAAAGCTATTAGTAAACTTTAAAAAAAAACTCATGAAACGTACTATCATTTTATTTATCGGCATTTGGGTGTCATATTTACAAAGCCAAGCGCAGCCTTTGTTCAGCGACAGTGCAGTGGCAGACATCAACCAAATAAAGGCAACCATGAATGTGCATGGCGACTATTGGCATGTCAATTCAGGAAGCGTATTTTATAACGCCTGTGAATTCCCTGCCTATTCAGGAAAGCATATTGCCAGTGGGGGAGGTTTGTGGATGGGTGGAATTGCCGGTGGAAATTTGCTGGGCGCGGCAACGGCTTACAGAACATCGGGTGCAGAATATTGGCCGGGACCCTATGTGTCAACCGGACAAAGCTATATGCAAGCGGCTACTTGGGCACGAATTTGGAAAGTAAACAAAACCGACATCCAATCGTATTTAGCACAGCCCACACACACAGTGTCGAACACACCTACGCAAATCTTAGAATGGCCGGCAAAGGGAAATCCTTATGCCAAAGGGAAATCCGGTGCAGTGTTGATTATTACGACAGATATGGCTCCTTTTGTAGATGCAAACAACGATGGATTTTACAATCCTCTATTGGGCGACTATCCGTTGATAAAAGGTGATCAAATGCTCTGGCATGTGTTTAACGACAATGGTCCGTTGCCGCACGGTGAATTTACCCAAAGTAGCTCTGCCGGACTGGAAGTTCAGGCAAGTTGCTATGGTTATAGCACAGGTGACCTGGCTAACGTTTTATTTTACGAGTTCAGGATTGCCAATCACGGACAATCATTAGATAGCTTTGTAGTAGGATGGTTTAGCGATATTGACTTGGGTAATCCTCTGAATGATTATACCGGCTTTGACTCTGCACGCAACATGCTTTTTGTGTATAATGGACAACAGAATGATGGCACAGGAACATTTGCCTACCAAGACAGTATTCCAACGGTTGGTATTCGCTTTTTGGAATATAACGGAAAGAAATGTAACGAATTAGGCACATTAGGTTCCTTTATGAATTTGAGTAACCAGTTTCAAACAAGATTGCCGACCACAACACTGGAAATGTACCGTACCCTTAACCATACTTGGAGCGATGGCAGTCCGCTTAGAGCACCTTTCAATGATACGGTGGTGATGCAGGTATATGGCGATGGTTATGGTGGTTTTGGGCAGCCTGTTCGCTATTTATATGATCAGCGTCCCTGGTTGAACGCTACATGGAATGAATGCGACATGAACAACCCACCCGGCGACCGTAGATTGATAACCGCAGCTAAACCACAACAATTTACGTCCGGTAGTACGATTCATTTTTCTTTTTGCCTATTGGCTACTGACCGAATCAAAAATAATGGATGCCCTACCTACAATTTAACTGCCTTGCAAAAGTTGAGCGATAGTGCCTTGCAACGTTTTTGCAGCATCACTGCATTGCCTAATGACCCCAACAAGAGTCAATCACTCAGCGTGTTTCCTAATCCTTGTGATGAATATCTAACAATCCGAACTTCGTTGGCTGCTTCAGTACACTTATTAGTTTTTGATAGTCGAGGTTGCAGTGTGGCGGTGCAGATTGAGCAAGAGAAAGGAGGTTTACGAGTTCATACCGGTTCTTTGGCTTCGGGTTTATATTTTGGCTCGTTGCAATCGGAAAAAGGGGTACAGCATTTTCGGTTTTATCGGCAATAAGGTTATAGTTTATTAACAGCAATTTTTACCATGTTCCACTGAAATAGGCGAAATTTGCACCACAATTTCCATTATGCTACATAAGACGAGAATTATTGCAACGGTAGGACCTGCTTCTAATACATACGAAAAATTGCTTGCTTTAGTCGAAGCCGGTGTGAACGTGTTTCGGCTCAATTTTTCGCATGGCACACATGAGGGGCATAAAGAAGTGATAGACCACATCCATAAGATCAATAAAGACTTCCCTTTCAATATAGCCATTCTTGCAGATCTACAAGGTCCTAAACTTCGGGTAGGCGACATAGAAAATGGTTCGATGGAGCTGAAAAAAGAGGATACCTTTTTGTTTACAAATGAAAAAGGGGTAGGTAACAAGGACGGAGTTTATATCTCTTACCCCAACTTTTATAAAGATGTAAGAATTGGTGAAAAGATATTGTTGGATGATGGAAAGATTGAAGTTTTAGTAACAGAAATTACTAAAGAAAAATGTGTGCGCGTAAAAGTGTTAACTCCTGGCGTGCTTTTGCCTAAAAAAGGGGTAAATCTTCCCGATACAAAAATTTCACTGCCTTCAATGTCTGAAAAAGACTTGGATGATCTTGATTTTATAATTAGTCAAGATATAGACTGGGTGGCTCTTTCCTTTGTTCGCAAGCCGGATGATGTCAAGCATCTTCGAAGCATATTGAAACAAAAAGGTAGTGATGCCAAGATTATTGCCAAGATTGAAAAGCCCGAAGCATTAGAACACCTGCGCGACATTATTCTTGCTTCGGATGCAGTCATGGTTGCACGTGGAGATTTGGGTGTTGAATTGCCATTGGAGCAAATTCCAATGATTCAAAAAACCATTATCAGCAAGTGTATTCATCGTGCTAAGCCGGTCATTATTGCAACGCAAATGATGGAAAGCATGATAGACCGCACCCGACCCAACCGGAGCGAAATTACCGATGTGGCAAATGCTGTGCTGGAAGGGGCAGATGCTGTGATGCTAAGTGGCGAAACTGCTATGGGGCAATATCCTGAATTAGTCATTCAAACGATGGTAAAGATTATTGAGGAGGTAGAAAAAGAGGAGATTGTCTATAACCGAAACTTGGTTCCACAGCCACATTCACCATCTTTTCTGAGTGATGCCTTATGTTACAATGCTTGCGAAATAGCCAAGGATATCAATGCTAATGCGCTGATTGGAATGACTCAATCGGGCTATACCGGGTTTATGTTGTCGAGTTTTAGACCAAGGTCACCATTATTTATTTTTACTAAAACACAAAGCTTAGTCAATCAATTGAGTTTGAGTTGGGGTGTTCAAGCATTTTTTTATGCAGAGGAAGTGGATATTGATAAAATTATTTTTGATCAGATAGACATACTGAAAGAGAAAAATTTATTGCGAGCTGGTAATTTGGTTGTCAGTACGGGAAGTTTGCCTGTAAGAGAGCATTTACCCACCAACATGCTCAAGATTTCTGAGGTGATATAAGGTTTGTTTGTCGAATTTATGATAGATAGGGTAGTGGATTTAGAGCCTTGCCCCGTCTGTCTTTGAGGGTATCATACTGAGTTTGAAAAAGGTTTGATAATCGGTTGTGATTGTCATAGTTTCATAGTATTCAACAGTTGAACGGTGCTATCGCCACTCCAAGCCTAATCAAAGGAAATGGTTGACCCCAAAATATTTTTAAGTACATGGAGCATTAAAAATATCTTCGTAGAGAGAACCGAAGATGCTGTTTGCAATTGTTGACATTGAAACGACGGGTGGGCATGCTGCTTCAAGCGGCATTACCGAGATTGCTATTGTGATTTCTGATGGCAAAGAGACGCTGTATGTGTATGAGACTTTGATTAATCCTCAGCAAGCTATACCCCCATTTATTCAATCTCTGACAGGCATCAATGATCAAATGGTTCGACATGCTCCTCTATTTTCAGAGGTTGCCAGTGAAATATTTTCATTGTTACAAGACAAGGTTTTTGTGGCGCACAATGTGAATTTCGATTACTCATTTGTGAAACATTATTTGGCAAAAAGTGGCTACAATTTGGATGTTCCAAAGCTTTGTACTTTGCGGCTGGCGCGGAAAGTGATTCCAGGCTTGGCAAAATATGGTTTGGGCAATTTATGCAGTCAACTGAATATTGAATTATCCAATCACCACCGTGCAGGAGGCGATGCAGAGGCAACAGCACGTTTGTTTTCTCTTTTGTTAGAAAAGGATGAAAAGAGCGTTTTGGCGGTTATGCTTCATGGAAAAAGCAAAGACAAATATTTACCACCACATTTGCCTTTAGAAGATTTGGAGCGTTTGCCAAGTCGTGCTGGTGTCTATTATTTTCACGACCGTGTGGGCAAAATTATTTATGTAGGAAAAGCTATAAATTTAGCTAAGCGCGTAAAGAGTCATTTCTCAAATAATAAAGTAAACAAACAAAAGCAAGATTTTCTTCGGGAGGTTTGTAGAGTAAGCTATACAGAGTGTGCAACGGAATTGATGGCGCAAATTATGGAGAGTGTTGAAATCAGAAGGTTGTGGCCACGATATAACCGAAGTCAGAAAGGCTTCTTGCCAAAATTTGGGCTATATTCTTATATTGATCAAAAGGGTAGAAAAAGATTGACGGTTGAACGAATTAAAAATACCTACAACCCAATTTATTCATTTAACACCATTGCTGAAGGGCATGAACGACTTCGGCAAATGATGATTAAATTCGAACTGTGTGCACATTATTGCAATTTAGCAAAAAGATGTGAAGGCTGCGAGTTTGATGTCAGCGAAAACGAATGCTGTTTACCTGTCGAATCTTATAATCAACGATTAGAAAATGCAATATCATGGTTATTGGAATGCTTGCCCAGCTTTGCTTTTATTGATCGTGGATTGAATGCAGAAGAGCAAAGTTGTATTTTGGTGTGTAACGGAAATTTTTATGGCATGGGATATGTAAAAAACATTTCTGACCAAACGAGTTTGTCGGCAATCCGAAGTCAAGTAACAGAAATGCCTGATAATGACTTTATCAGAAATTTGATTTACAAACAGGCAGATGCTCACCCGGAATATTGTTTGTATTTTTCTTAAACGCATCAATTTGATACTACTTCAATATTATGTATCGGATTCTTTTATTGTGCTAACCAATATTTACGAAGAAGCCATTCAGAAGAAGCGGTAATTAGTAAAATCAAAAAATACCATTTCCAATTGATAAGGGGTTCTGTTTCTGATTGTGTTTGTATCAATGGCTTGATAGCAGCATTGGTGTGGATGCTATCATATACTGAGGCTATGTTTTTATACGTGAAAAGTGATCCACTATATTGATGAGCTAAGGTGTATAGCAAAGGATAGTCCACGCCGGTTTCTATTTGTTCGATAGGTACAGATTGCACAACAAAAGAACCGGAAGAAGTCCATGTTTTTCCTTCATGATTGACAGTAGCATCATAGTGATATTCGCCGGCGGAACGCAATCCAAGGTTTAACTTATAAGCATTTCCATTTCTGTCCATGCTGAAATTTTGAATTTTTTTAGAGGTATCTCTTAAAGCAAAATTTACCTCAGGTGTGTTTATCTGTTCGTTGTTAGCATTGAGTAAGTAACCTGAAATAGTGATGGGTTCAGCATCACTCCATATATATTTTGAAGGTTCGACTTGAAAGGGTTTGTCTTGTTTTCGAGCTACTAAAAAAGAAAGGGTTTGTCTGATTGCTTGGTCAACAGTTGAGTGATTGTTGAAAAAACGATATTCAGCCATGCGCCAACGCCAAATGCCTTCACCACAAAGGATTGCTTTCGGAACAGTACCCGATTGAAGCATCCATAGAGGTAAGTTTGCATTCCCCTTAGTAGAGAAAAGAATAAGGCTATTGGGTGCCGGTTTTATGGTTCCGGCTGGTACGGCAAGCGGTGGCAGTTTGTCGGTAACGGCATTGATATTTGCCGGCATATTAAAGTCAGAGAAAGTAGTGTTGTAAACAGGAAATTGATTTTGGAGATTTTGAGGATTGACTTGTAGGGTTACATTTTGAAAGAGTTGAGCGGTTTGTTGAATATTGTTGCTTCCGGTCAGGATGAGCCACAGAGGCTTCTTTTGGAGTGAAAGGGTGTTTAGTGAGAAAAGGGTAGAAGGTAATCCATGTAGAATGATAGCATCAAAATTACTGACTGATTCGGGTGCTTTATCTGCTGTTTTTACAACGAGGTTGTATTCGTCTAAGCCATTGAGTGCTTCCCGAATAGCACTTACATCGGGATGCGGAGCATGAGCGAGCAGTAAAATTTCTTTCTTATCGTTGATGACTTCTACAAAAATATCTGCCTTGTTATTGATGATATTTTTTTCATCTTGAGCAATAGGAAGATTGATCACGTAATGGTGAATACCAGAGGTAGTAGCGGTTGTTGTAAAACTGATAGTACGATCATAACGGTCAGTAGGAATTTGAATAGAAGATGTTGTGCTATTGTTGTTGGTTTTGTCTGTAAGCGTTGCGTTGGCATTATATCCATTGCATTGGTCGGCTATAATGTCTGCTCGTATTTCAAATTGATTATTTAGCGTAACGGTTTTGTTGGCATAGACTTTGGCAATTCGTAAATCTTTTTGAACGGCACTATCACCAAGTGCAATGGTATAAATAGAACCTTGGTAGGGAAGGTTGATAGATAATGGGTTGTTTCCTTGGTTGAAACGCCCATCTGTAGCCAGTATTAGTGCACCGAGGTTTTGTTGACCATAAACGGAAACAGCTTGTTCAAGTGCTTGTGAAATGTCGGTAGCCGGTTGTTTGTATTGAAAAAGTGTATCGTGTTGAATACCTGCACCAAATCCCCAACGAACTACTTGGTAGTCACGGCTTAGTTTTGAAAGTAGTTGTTCAGCTTGTAATCTGTATTGGGTTGTGTCTTTGCCAAGTGTATTTGTAATGGATTGAGAATTGTCTTGCAGAAATAGGACAATGGGTTTAATGGTGTTTTGTTTGTTTTGATGAAGGAGAGGAGCAATTAATAAAGCTGCGGTAAGAAATACTGTAATTGTTCTAAGTGCTGCTGTCAACCAAGGATATGGCGTAGCCCGCTGACGATCAGCCCAATAGGTCCAAAGCCCTAAAGCAATCGAAATAATACAGATGATAATCCAAAAAAACACAGTCATGGAGCCTGCAATATAGTTTATAGAAGAAATTGAATGTAAATTATAGTGGAATTACCTCGTGAATTATTGAATAGTTGTTTGGATGGCTAAATTTCTTTTTCTAAAGCAAACGCCCGTCTTGATAAACGGGCGTAAAGCTTTTGCTACTTATTTGATGCATTAGCGCATTCCAGTTTTTTGGATTACAGTAGCTTGTTGTTTGATCAAATCGTTCATGATATTTACTGTTTCAGAAAGGTAAATGTCTTTAGATAAATTCTTAAGCCACTCTTTGTTTTTGGTAATGGTGGTGCTGTCTCTATTGATAGAAGACAGATCGTCTTTGATATTGATAATTGAAAGAGTAGTTGCCTTTTTCTCAATTTCTTCCATTTTTTTTGAAGTTGCATTTGCCTCATCTTGTTCTTTTCTAAAAGCTACTTCATTCAAGGGATAAAAACTATGTACTTCTTTTTGCTTGATTTTATCGGCACTTTCTTTGATCAAATTGAATGTAGGGTTGGCATTAACTCGTTTGGCACTCAACAAGGCAAGTTCGGATGTGTTGACAGGATTAGCAACTGTTTTGTAATCTGCTGCCGGAATTTCGTCCCAAGGTAAAGCTGATTTATCACGGCGTTCACCCATTTCAATTTTAGAATAGGGATCGGGGAGAATAACATCCGGAGTTACGCCTTTCAATTGAGTAGAGCCACCATTGACCCGATAAAATTTTTGAACAGTTAGTTTTATAGCACCTAAAGAACTGTTGTTGGAGTTGGTTAATAAGGACATGGGGTTTCTACTGGCAAGTTCATCTAACGAACTAAGGCGTTGTACCGTGCCTTTGCCAAAAGTTGGTTCACCAACTATCACTGCCCGCTTATAGTCTTGCATGGCGGCAGCTAAAATTTCTGAGGCTGAGGCGCTATTTTGATTGACCATAATGACAAAGGGTCCATCATAAAGCGTAGCTCCATTGTCTTTATCTTTGGGCGTTTCAGCAAGCGTTCCACTTGATTTTACTTGCACAACCGGTCCTGACGGAATAAAAAGTCCAGCCATGTCCACAACATCACCTAAGGAACCTCCTCCGTTATTTCTAAGGTCAAGAATGATTCCGTTTACGCCTGACTTTCTTAACTTATCTACTTCAATAGCCACGTCAACAGCACATCTGCGTCCATTGTTGTGGTTGAAATCTGCATAAAATTCAGGTAAATAGATGTAGCCGATAATGCCTGATTTTCCTTGAATAAGCGACGATTTTGCAAAAGTTTCTTCTAGTAATACGTCTCCACGAATAATAGAAATGACTTTGATTGAACCGTCCACTTTTTTTACGGTTAAAGAAACCTCTGTACCCTTTTTCCCGCGAATGAGTGATACTACATCATCAATGTCATATCCGTGAATATCTACCGGTTCTGCTTTTCCTTGCCCCACTTTTAAAATCTCATCGCCTGCTTTCAGTTGACCTTGTTTCCACGAAGGTGCTCCGGTAATGATGGCAACAATTTTTATTTTTCCGTCTTCTTCTTTCAGTTGTGCACCAATTCCACTAAAGCTGCCACTCATCGCATCATCAAAACGTTGTTTGTCTTTGGGCGGAAAGTAGTCTGTGTGCGGATCTTCAGAGTTTGTTATGCCGTTGATGTAAATAGCAAAGCGCTCACTTTCACTGATTTTTTTCAGTCTTTTGAAAAAAGTGTCTTGGTTTTTAAGAACGCTTTCACGGGCATCTTTTTCTAATTCAGCATCACTTTTTGCAGCCAATTTCTTATCGCCATCTTTATTTTCTTTGGCTTTTTCTCTATCTTTTTTCAAGTCCACGTATTTGGCTAACACACGGTATTTAAGGTAATCATACCATCTTTTTTTGAGCCCATCATTGCCAATTGCATAATCTAACTTTTCACCATTTAGTTGTATGGAGTCATTACCGTCAAATTTAAAGGGTGTTTTTAATATGTCTTTGTAAATCAGTTCTGCATCATCAATACGCTTTGTAAATAAGTTGTTCAGCTTATCGAAATATTCTACGGAACCTTCCTTTATTTCATCATCAATTTGGAATTGATATTTATTGAGGCTTTGAATGTCTTCAGCCGTAAAAAATTTTTTGTCATAATCTAAGTTGTCAAGCGATTTTCTATAAACTTTCTTGGAAAAGCTATCGTCTAAAGGGCGCGGAGAATAGTGCCATTGATTGATCGCCTTCATCACAGTTTCAAGCAATAGTTTTTTGCGTTCCTCAGTGTCTGTTGAGTCTGGTGCACTATAGCGAAAGGAAAAAAAAGTCGCCAGTGCACCAACAAAGAGTAAGGGTATAAGAATCTTGTTCTTCATGAATTGGAGCATAGTCTGTTCGTTAAAAATTGAGCCGAAACAAATGTATAAGTTTTGCTGTTAAATATCTGCTAATCACCGCCCCCCGTTGCTTTTAGAGTGTGGTGTTTATCTGCTCATCAAATGATTGACCTAAGTTTGCAGTTTCGTATGAATACAATATTATTTCACGACCTTGGGGAAATTGAATATGGTAAAGCTTGGGATTTACAAGAAAAGCTAATGCAAAAAGGCTTGCATATTAAAGCTGAAAGGTACAATAATCCGACAAATGAAGATGAACCGCTCACTCAAAATTTCCTATTGTTTTGCAAGCACCCGCCTGTTTATACTTTGGGTAAAAGTGGGCATTTAGAAAATTTATTAGTGAGCGATTCTCGGCTAAAGGAATTACATGTTTCTTTCTATAAAACAAATCGTGGAGGCGATATTACCTATCATGGACCCGGACAAATCGTGGGTTATCCCATTTTAGATCTTGAATATTTTTTTACGGATTTGGGAAAGTATATGCGCTCTCTTGAAGAAGTAATTATTCGAGTGTTGAAGTCGTATGACGTTGAAGCTGGCAGATTGCCCGGTTCTACGGGCGTTTGGTTAGAGGCAAAAACGCCAAGAGCAAGAAAAATTTGCGCAATGGGTGTTCGTTGCAGCAGATGGATTACCATTCATGGATTTGCCCTAAATGTAAATACGGACTTGAAATACTTTGATTATATTGTTCCTTGTGGAATCAAAGATAAATCCGTTACTTCATTGGCAGTAGAATTGGGTCATGTGGTAGATGAAGTTGAAGTTGCTGCCCGTTTGAGGTATGAATTTTCTCAGGTTTTTGAAGCAAACATTGTATCTTACAACAAATTGTTCGATGAGTTCTAAATGAATACGCCTATCACATATTTCTGGGGCAAAGACCATTTGCTGATTGACCTTGGAAACAGAATAGATCGTAGGGTTCGATTTGTTTATTGGGTAGAGTTTATCATTACTAGTGGAGTGTCCACCATTTTTCTATTCCATACAGCTTCGTTTTCATTGTCAGTTCTACAAGTATTGACTAATTTTTTTGTGGGCATTCTCTACCTGCTTGCTGCATACAGATTAGTTTCGAGAATGTTTTACAGAGAACAATTATCCATCACTGAAACTCATTTTAGCATCATTCGCCGCACACCGTTTTCACATAGCCGAATCAGCTATGATTGGCAACAAATGGGCGTTTTACATTACCGAGGACGAGATTGCAAAACAGATCATCCTTTAAAAGGGAAGTGCTTTGACTATTTTGGATTTGATACACAAGAACATTTAGTGCAAGAGTTGCATCATGACGGAAACCTCAGCTTTCAATACGGTGCATATTCTGTAAGATTTGCACGTTGCATCTATTCTTGGCACGCCGAAGAAATAGTACGGATGATTCGTTTATATGCTGGAAATGCCCTGCAATTAGGCGAAGAATGGAAAAGCTTACTCGAAGAAATAGATTGGACACAAGAATAATTGTCAAACTGTTTGCTTGCCCTCTTTCACTTACCAACACTAATCCCTACTTTTGCCGCACATTTTATTTTACCTCATGGAAGATTTGAAATTGAAGCTGAAGCAGCAAATCATTGAAAGCCTAAATCTTCAAGGCATGGAGCCTAAAGATATAGACGATAATGCCCCTCTTTTTGGAGAAGGATTAGGGCTTGATAGCATTGACTCTCTTGAGTTGATGGTGCTTTTAGAGCGCAACTATGGTATCAAAATAGAAGATGCGCGTGAAGGCAGAAAAGTACTTTCATCCGTACAGTCAATGGCTGAATATATCCAGCAAAATAAAAAAGTTTAAGCCTCGTTTTTTTTCACCGCATGGCGGATCGTATAGTAGTTACTGCATTAGGCATTCTCTCTGCTTTGGGGCAGGGCTTGCCCGACCATGCTCAGGCACTTAGCAATAATATTCAGGGACTGGATCATCCAAAATTTTTGAAGACTATCCACGCACCTGAATTTATCATGGGCGAAGTGAAGAAAAGTAATGATGATTTGGCTGCGGCTTTGCAATTGCCAACCGGTGATAATGGCTATACACGCACAACCCTATTGGCACTTACTGCCATGCAACAATTGCTGAAACAAATTGATGCGCCTTTGCTTCAAGATGAAACGTTTGCCTTTATCAATGCCAATACAGTTGGTGGAATGTGTTCTGTGGAAGATATGTATTTCGATTTCATCTCTCAAAAAAAAGAGGGATATTTTGTAAAATATATTGACACACTTGATTGTGCTGAAAGTACTGAAAATGTTGTTCGTTACTTTGGTCTAAAACCACATGTAGCAACGATCTCCACAGCGTGCTCATCCTCTGCCAATGCCCTAATTTTAGGTGCCAGAATGATTAAACACGGACTGGTTGAACGGGCTATTTGTGGAGGATGTGATGCGATGAGCAGATTTACTGTAAACGGATTTCTATCATTGAAAAACGTAGATAAGTTTCCCTGCAAACCCTTTGATCAAAATAGAAATGGCTTGAACCTTGGTGAAGGAGCCGGCTACTTGTTGTTAGAGAAAGAAAGCGATGCAAAAGCACGTGGAGCAACTATCTTAGCCTATTTCTCTGGCTATGCAAATAGTAACGATGCCTATCATCCAACCGCCCCATCGCCCGATGGAGAAGGAGCATTTCGTACCATGAAACAAGCATTAGATTCTGCCCATCTACACGCAAATGAAATTAGCTATATCAATGCCCATGGCACAGCAACAACCAACAATGATGCAGCAGAAGGAAAAGCCATTCAGCGTTTGTTTGGGAATTCAGTTCCTTTCAGTTCTACAAAGCCTTTCACCGGACATACCTTAGCTGCTGCGGGCTCTATTGAAGCTGTATTTTCAATCTTGGCTATGCAGCAACAAATAGTATTTCCCAACCTAAACTTTGAAACACAAATGGACGAGTTGGAAATATCGCCCGTTGCTTGTCTTCAAACCAATATTCCTATTCATCACGTCATCAGCAATTCTTTTGGTTTTGGTGGTAATAATGTTTCACTGATTTTTAGCAAAGAATGATGAACCCGGTTTACATATTATCCGCTTGCGCTATCAGCCCGCAACATAGTTTTGAAGTGGAAAATTTTCTCAATCTTGTTATTTCAGCGGACGATGGTAAATTGTTTGTTGCCGAGCCGGATTATAGGCGGTTTATTAATCCAGTTGCTATTCGTCGAATGAGCCGACAATTGAAAATGGGAATTGCTTGCGGAATGCGTGCGCTTCAGTTGGCTAATGTATCTATGCCCGATAGCATCATTACCGGCACCGGTTTGGGTAGCATGACTGATATGGAACATTTTCTAAAGGACATGATTACCTTGCAAGAAGAAGCACTGAACCCTACTTTTTTTATACAATCTACCTACAATAGTGTCAATGGCTGGTTGGCATTACAGACCAAAAGCACAGGCTATAACCAGACTTATGTTCATCGCGGTTTTTCAATTGAATTGTCCCTATTGGATGCACAGATGTTTTTAAATGAAGCTCAAACATCAAAGGTCGCTTTAGTAGGATGTTTTGATGAGTTGACTGCCGATTATTTTGTTGTAAAAAGTAAATGTGAATATTGGAAAGAATCGGTTCCTAATAGCCTGAATTTGTTGAGTCACAACCATACTAATGGCACCATTGCAGGAGAAGGCGCAGCCTTTTTTGCCCTTACAAACGAACCAAAACAGTTGTCTTGTGCATTATTAGGATTGAAGTTGTTGAATTTGCCTTCCTCTAAAGATTTTTTACAAGAGATACAAGGATTTTTATCGAAGCATGGGGTTGAACTGAAAGATATTGATGTTGCCATTGTGGGGAAAAATGGTGATGCTCGTTTTGAGTATTTATATGATCCGACTTTAGCCGCTTTTGAGGTTGAAACACATGTGTTGGCTTTCAAACATCTTACCGGTGAATATCCTACTGCATCAGGCTTTGCCCTTTGGCTTGCTGTTCAATTGCAACATTGGAATCAGATACCCAAACAGCTTATTTTGAAATCGGGGACACGACCCAAAAGAAATATTTTGGTGATCAACCATTATGTACTGCACACTGCTTCACTGATGCTCCTACAACAGCAATAGCAAATTGCTAACCCTCTTTTCAACTAAAATTCTTCATCGTTTCCAGCTAACCTTCTATAGGCTTTGATGAAAATGGCTCCCAGATTTTTTTGAGGTGGCACATAGTCTGAAAACGTGCTTTTGTAGGTTGGCATTTTGGTGTTAAAATAGACATTTAAGTCGCGCCACATGGTGATCCAGTCCACATCTTTTCCTTCCAAAATTCGAGTTTCAATGCTTTTTATGATTGGCTCGTTTACATTCATAGCTCCTGTTTGCTTGGAAGAAATGATGTGTGCATCGGGTGATTTATCAAGTACAGTAGCAAGATTGTGATAGCCACCGCAAGAACCCAGCATGACAATGCGTGAATATTTATTCAGTCGTTCTAATGTTAATGGAAGATGATAGCTATGTCCACGATGAATGATAACGGTCGGATTGATGTTACGCTCTGCCAAATAATTGCACAATTGTTTTTGTGCTTCTTCATCATCGGGTTCAGGCAAAGGGTTGTTGGCAAAAATGGTAGTTGGCTTTCCCGAGGTTGAGCTAATCGTTGTCCAAAATTTAGAAGGTACAATTTTCCATTTCCCATCTTTAAAACCACCTAAAAAACTAGCAAAGGATGTTTTCCCGTCTTCATCTCCATAGAAAAATGCTTGTTGATAAACGATTCCACTATCATTGACCAAGTTTTTATATTGAACAAGGTTGATAGGCGGTAAATCAAGAATTTCAGATTGTTGTTTGATGGCTTCTTGGTTATCACTTGCTTTAAGTCCGTTGAAAAGCGTTGCCAGCAGCGCATATACACGCATTCCTTTCATGCTTTTTTCCCGATAGCTGCGTTCATAGTTACTCTTGACTTGTGCTTGTAGAAAATTCAACAGTTCTTCATCGTTAATGCTGCCAAAAGCATCTGCCACGTCCACAGCATCTTCCAATTCATCATCGGGACCTTTGTCTAAACCGGCAATAAAGTCGGACATTAGTTTCGTCTTCTTTTCTTTGCTCATGGTGCCTAAAAAAGTACTCAGCGTATTGTAACCGGCACACATTCTGATGAAAGTTCTAAACTTGTCATAATTCACCTTTTCAAACAAGCCACCGCCCGACATGGTGTCGCCCATGCGCTCTAACATACGCTTGAAAGTTCCCAGAAAGGAACTGGTATAAATTTCATCCTGACCATAGACCATAATGTAGTAAAGCTCTTGGGGCATAAAACCGTCAAGACACTTAAAACGTACAGGGTCTTTTTCTTCGTGCAGATCATTCATATCACGCACATAGCGAAGCCCACGATACTGAATTTCTGATGTTAGTGTTTTGTCTGCAAGCCCATCTTTATTTTCTATTTTTAACTGAATCAAGCTTTTGTAAAACAAGTCTGGGTTGGCGGTGATACGATCAATCTCTGCAATAGTTTTTGTGCCATTAAAAATCCACGCTAAGAATGGCATTGCTTTTAAAGGAGCTTTTGATTCTGTAGAAATCCGAACAATTGTTTGAACTAAAGGATCGTTGCAATTTCTAACGGCATTACTAAGAAGAAAGTTGGTAGAAGATGCATAATTATAGATACGGCTTGGGTCCTTTTTTGCTGCAGCGGCAATGATGTTACAGGCAAAGGGTTCTTTGGCGTATTCGGGTAGTCGTTCTATCATCATTAATGGGTCCTTCTTGCCCACTTCGGTATATACATAAGCTATAGCTTCTTTATTGCCCGAAAGCAATTGGGCGTTTTTTAGCGTATATATATCTGCATGTTGATGTACAAAATCTAAAAGTCTGCCCTCATATCTGGCTATTAGCAGTTGCCGAAAATTCTCTGTTGTTCGATGCCAAAAAACAGGGTCAACTCTATCATCTCGGTTAAACTTTTCGACAAGTTCATTTAAGTCGGATAGATATCGTATCTTCTGTTGCCGTCCTATATTTAGATTGCTGTCTTTGGGTGGTAAATTCTCAATCATCACTTGCATGTGATTCACGTCTTTGATGATAGATTGAGTCAGTAAATGAGTAGCAGTTGTGTCCTCCCCATAGTTGATTATACCATCAATTTTTCCGTCAGCTACATCTGCAATTCGCTGGGCACGTTCAATTTTATCATGCCACATTTTTCGCTGTAGGGGTATAGGATGAATCAGCGTGTCAATATCATAAATGGTAAGTTCATGAGCTGCTTTTTTCTTTCTACGATTTTGTGCATCCGATTGAGTGGAAGAAGAAAGAAAGGCAAACAAAAAAGCATAAGTAAGAATCGGGAATAAAAACTTCATTGTAAGTATAACTTAATTTTAGGCAGAATTGAAGCATGGTATCAACTATCAATCCTCGCCTGCATATTACATAAAATATGGAGCATCACTTGTTAAATCTCAAAGAGTGGTAAGTAAAAAGTCCTTTGGGGGGCAGAATTCTATTGCTTCACTAATTTGTACACATAATGGTGCATCATGGTAGGGAACGGGCGAACAGAACCCTGAAAAACAACTACTAAACCTTGGTTTTTAAACTCTTGTTTATATTGATGATGGTATCGAAAATTTAAAGGAACAGGAACCCCTTCTTTCATTTTGTTGAGCAGCCAATCTTCAGTGCAGATATAAAGTTTGTCAAAAAAATTAACAGCCATTTCTTCAACCAAAATAATAAATCCACCCGGTCGCACTACACGTTTCAATTCCGTTAGGAAAAATTCAGGATCCGGCGTGTGATGTAAAGTTGCAAGGGCAATGGCACCATCATAATAGTTGTCAGGAGATTGTATGGTGTTGGTACTGCTTAATTGAAAAGACAACCGTTTATCAGCCAAAATATCATTGCTCAGATTTTGGTCGCGTATGATGTCAAGTCCTGTTATTTTTAAGTTGGGTTTCAGATGTAGCAATTGGCGTGCAGTGTACATATTACCACACCCAAAATCAAGAATGTGAGAACCATCTGTGATTAATGGAGCTAAAAATTTAGCAAAAGTAATAGATCGTTGTCTGGTGAGCTTCTTGTAAATTGGTAAATCAGCGAGAAACATAAGCGTGTAAAGATAAGGCAGTAAAAGGAAGTGGCAATATGAGAAGTGAAATTCCGGTTTCTAAAAAATAGAAATTGGTATGTTGTGCAATGGCTTTTCCATTCATTGACTTAAGAAAGTTGAAAATGTAATTACGTGCTTCTTTAACTATCGGTCATCGCTTCATAGTGATAGGAAAGAATAATATTTTTAAGTTGGTATCTGCCCCTAAAAAATAATCAACCCTCAGCAGAAATAATTAAAAGTTGAGCTTAAAACGGTTGTCAGAGCCGGTATTGCTACAAGGTAAAATTTGTTAAAAATCTGTGTCACTTCGATAAAATTGTAAGTGCTGCAAAAAAACTTTGAAAATATTTTTGGCCGATAAAAAACAACCCATACCTTTGCAGTCCCAAATTTTTCGGGTAGAAGATATTTATAAGTATGTCACAGCGTATCAGAATAAAGCTGAAATCTTACGACCACAGTCTGGTGGATAAATCTGCAGACAAAATCGTAAAAACTGTGCGCACAACGGGAGCGGTTGTAACAGGACCAATTCCATTGCCTACAGAGAAGAAGATCTTTACAGTGTTGCGTTCACCGCACGTAAACAAGAAGAGTCGTGAGCAATTCCAACTTTGCACGCATAAGCGTTTGTTGGATATCTACACATCTTCTTCACGTACCGTTGATGCATTGTCGAAATTGGATCTTCCAAGCGGCGTAGAGGTAGAGATTAAAGCTTGATGAATTTGCCGAAAGGCATAGGTTCTTTAATAAGATAAAGTAAAACGGTCAATCCCGGACCATCACCAAAAGGCAACCGGGCGCTTGACTTAAACATAAGAAAATGAAAGGTATTATTGGCAAGAAAATCGGCATGACCAGTGTGTTCGAGCCGAATGGCAAGCAAACAGCTTGTACCATCATCGAAGCTGGCCCTTGTGTGGTTACTCAAAAAAAGACCGTAGATACCGACGGTTATGAATCGATTCAAATCGCATTCGGAGAAGCCAAAGAGAAGAATACGCCTAAAGCACTTCTCAATCACTTCGCTAAGGCAAATACATCGCCTAAGGCTATAGTAAAAGAAATTCGTAATTGTTCCATAGAAAAGCAGGTTGGGGAAAGCCTTACTTGCGACATCTTTACCGAAGGAGAAAAAGTATCCGTTATCGGCACTACTAAAGGTAAGGGTTTCCAAGGGGTCGTAAAGCGTCATGGTTTTGCCGGTGTCGGTGAAGCATCGCATGGTCAGCATGACCGTCAGCGCGCTCCTGGATCTGTGGGTGGTTCGTCATACCCAAGCCGCGTATTTAAAGGCATGCGCATGGCTGGTCGTATGGGTGGAGATCGCGTAAAGACGAAAGGCTTGCGCGTAATCAAAATATTCCCGGAGCAAAACTATATCTTAGTTGCAGGATCTGTACCGGGACATAATGGATCAATTGTTTTAATTCAGAATTAATTAAGTCATGCAAGTTGACGTTTTAAATAGTAAAGGTGCAAAGACGGGGCGTTCAATAGAATTGCCGGAAGAAATTTTCGGAATCGAACCTAACGATCATTGCATTTACCTTGCAGTGAAGCAATATCTTGCCGCACAGCGCCAAGGTACACATAGCACAAAAACAAGGGCTGAAGTACATGGGTCTTCTAAAAAACTCCATCGCCAAAAAGGTACAGGTGGATCTCGTAAAGGTAACATCCGGAACCCTCTTTATAAGGGTGGTGGTACTGTAAATGGTCCAAAACCACACGATTATGATTTTAAATTAAATCGTAAAGTTAAAGACCTTGCCAAAATGTCCGCTTTAGCTCATAAAGCAAAAGAAGGTAAGATTGTGGTTGTAGAAGATTTTAACCTATCTGCTCCAAAGACAAAGGATTTCTCCCAAACTTTGAATGCTTTAAAAGGTGAAAGCAGAAAATCATTGTTGATTTTACCTGAATACGATACCAATGTTTATCTAAGTGCTCGTAATTTGCAAGATAGCAAAACGATTATTTTGAGCGACATGAATACCTATGATCTTGTAAATAGCAATGTGTTGATTTTCACAGAAGCTGCTGCAAAGTTATTTCAAGAGCCGGTAGAAGCAGAATAATATTTTACAGTTCGACCAACAAATCGAAATGTAAAACAAATTAAGTAAAAAAATATTTTTAATAAAGTGTGTTTTTTATTAAATAAATCAAACACACTGTCAAATTTGAAAGGATGAAACTAACTGATGTACTGGTTAGGCCGGTTCTTACAGAAAAAGTAAATGCCCAGATGGAAAAATCAGGTCGTTATACTTTTGAAGTTGATCGCAATGCTAATAAGCTGGAAGTTAAAAAGGCTGTTGAAGAGTTTTACGGAGTGAAAGTTAATGACGTGAACACAGTTATCGTTCCAGGAAAAAACAAAGCTCGTTATACGAAAGCCGGCTTTTTGAAAGGGGTTCGACCTGCATATAAAAAAGCAACTGTTACGCTTGCAACCGGAGATTCGATAGACCTTTTTTCAATGTAATTAGATAGCTATCATTAAGTAGTAAGCATGGAGCACTCCTTTGAAGAAACAAAAAACTACATGCTTTAATTGAATACTAAGTAGTAACATACTTAAAGAAAGAAAAAAATGGCATTACGTAAATATAAACCGGTTACTGCCGGCACACGTTGGAGAATCGGTAACGCTTATGCAGAAGTTACCACAAATGAGCCCGAAAAAAGCTTAGTAGAAGCTTTACCCGGAACAGGTGGACGAAATGCGCAAGGTCGTCGTGCCATGCGTTATATCGGTGGAGGCAACAAAAAAATGTACCGTAAAATTGACTTCAAGCGAAACAAACCTGCTGTCCCTGCTACGGTAAAAACGATAGAATATGACCCTAATCGTACCGCCTTCATCGCTCTTTTGAATTATGCAGACGGTGAAAAACGCTATATTCTTGCTCCTCAAGGACTAGAAGTTGGTGCAGTAATTGTCAGCGGTGAAATAGTTGCTCCTGAAGTAGGAAACGCATTATTGCTTAAAAATATGCCTTTGGGTACTGTAGTTCATAATATCGAATTACAACCAGGTCAAGGTGGATCAATGGCCCGTTCAGCTGGAACTTATGCTCAGCTAAACGCCAAAGAAGAAAAATATGTAGTTTTGAAAATGCCATCCGGTGAACTTCGCCGTGTATTAGGTACTTGCATGGCTACTGTTGGAATCGTTTCTAATAGCGACCACGCATTACAATCAATGGGTAAAGCAGGACGCAATCGTTGGAAAGGCATTCGCCCACGTAACCGAGGCGTAGCAATGAACCCGGTAGATCACCCAATGGGTGGTGGTGAAGGACGCTCTTCTGGAGGACATCCACGTAGCCGCACCGGAAAATACGCAAAAGGTGAAAAAACACGTAGCCTGACAAAAGGATCAAATAAATTGATCATTCAGCGTAAGAATGGTAAAAAATTATCAAACTAATCTAAGCGATTAGCATTATTAGCAAATTAGCACATTACAAGAAATGGCTCGTTCAATTAAAAAAGGTCCTTACGTAGATACCAAGCTAGAATTAAAAGTGCTGGCTGTTAGCGAAGGAAAGGCAAAGAAAGGTGTAATAAAAACTTGGAGCCGTCGCTCTACTATTACGCCTGATTTTGTCGGACAGACTTTTGCAGTTCACAATGGCAATAAGTTTATTCCTGTGTATGTAACTGAATTTATGGTTGGTCACAAGCTGGGAGAGTTTGCACCTACCCGTAACTTTAAAGGACATAGCGGAAGTAAGTAAATTATTAATATAAAAACAAAATAAGAGTCCCCTCGGAAAGTAAGGAATAATGTAGATTTATACTTACGGTTGACTTTTCGATTTTCGACTTTTGAATTTAACAACATGGAAGCTGTAGCTCGCTTACGTAATTATCCTACCTCACCGCGCAAAATGCGTTTATTAGCGGATTTGGTTCGTGGAATGGAGGTAGAAATAGCCCTCAATACACTCAAATTTAGCACTAAGCATAACTCTGTAGCACTTGAAAAATTGTTGCTGAGTGCTATTGCTAACTGGAGAGTGAAAAACGAAGGGGTAGATGTTGCCGGTGCCAATTTGTTTGTAAAAACAATCATGGTTGATGGAGGTCGTATGCTAAAGCGTATGCGCCCGGCTCCTCAAGGTCGTGCAAACCGCGTACGTAAACGTAGTAATCACGTTACCATTGTGGTAGATAGTCGTCTTTCACAGCCGGTAGCTCTTGAAAATTCAAACTCATAATTAACAAATTCAACATTCATAATTTATAAAGAATGGGTCAAAAAGCAAATCCTATAGGTAACAGGTTGGGAATCATCCGCGGATGGGACTCAATGTGGTATGGTGAAAAGCGAGATTTTGGCGGAAAGTTGGTTGAAGATCACAAAATCCGTACTTATCTCAATGCGCGTATCAACAAAGGCGGTATTTCCCGTGTAGTTATTGAACGCACACTTGGCAAGCTGATCATTACAATTCACACATCTAAGCCTGGGATCATTATAGGTAAAGGCGGACAAGAAGTTGACCGTATCAAAGAAGAGCTTAAAAAGCTGACCAAAAAGGATGATGTTCAAATTAACATCATGGAAATTCGTCGCCCTGAGTTGGATGCGATGATTGTTGGTGAGACGATTGCTCGTCAAATTGAAAGTCGCGTTAGCTATAAGCGTGCAATCAAAATGGCAATTTCTACCGCAATGCGTATGGGTGCAGAAGGTATTAAAATTAAGGCTGCCGGTCGTTTAAACGGTGCTGAAATTGCACGTACCGAAGAGTTTAAACAAGGACGTACTCCTTTGCATACCTTCCGTATGGATATTGATTATGCAAGCGTTTTTGCCATGACTGTTTATGGTAAAATTGGACTGAAGATTTGGATTTGTAAAGGTGAAGTGTTGGGTAAGCGTGATTTGAATCCAAACTTCTCTGCTGGTGCTGATAACCGCGGACGCGGACCGGTAGCCGGAGCTGATGATCGCCGTTCAGGAGATCGTCGTGGTGGTGGAGACCATCGTGGTGGCGAACGCCGTGGTGGTGGAGATCGTCGCGGTGGTGGACGCAAACCAGCTTAGAATTAAAAGCTTTGATTGTCAATCAACGACATCTTTAAATTTCAAAAGAGGTCGCTCTGTTGAATACTAATTTAAAAAAAATATTGTAACAATGTTACAGCCAAAAAGAACGAAACATCGTAAAGCACATAAAGGCAGAATCAAAGGAAACGCACAGCGTGGCGCTACCGTAGCTTTTGGTTCGTTTGGTTTGAAGGCAATGGAGCCAAAGTGGATTACGAATCGCCAAATCGAAGCTGCACGCCAGGCAATGACCCGCCACATGAAGCGTGAAGGTAACGTTTGGATCAGAATTTTCCCTGACAAACCAATTACACGTAAACCACTTGAAGTGCGTATGGGTAAAGGTAAAGGAAACCTTGAGTTTTATGCAGCAGTTGTAAAACCAGGACGCATCATGTTTGAAGTTGATGGCGTTCCACAACAATTAGCTCAAGAAGCTTTAGAATTGGCAGCTCAAAAACTACCTATTCGTACCAAGTTTGTAGTTCGTCACGATTATGCCGGTGCATAATCATTGGGAACTACCTTAGGGTTGTTTATGTTTAAATAGATAAATCAAAAGATACTTTAAGCGAGTAATTTTAGATACTTGATAAGGTAAAAAATATAAAATTAAATACAATGGCCAAAGCAAAAAAATCGAAGGTTGAAGATTTCCGCTCGATGGAAAACGAGGCTTTGCAAAGCAAGGTGACGGAAGAAGAAGTTCGCCTGAAAAAATTGCAGTTTAGCCACGCGGTGAATCCTATTGAAAACCCGCTTACTATTCGTCAACTACGTCGCACGATTGCACGTATGAAAACAGAACAGCGCAGACGCACTTTAGGTTTCTAATAATACAAAGTCCAGAAAGGTAAAAAGTTAAGAAGACAGAGAGTTTCCGTTACATTCTTTCTACTTTCCACTTTCTACTTTCTACAAAAAAGTCAAACAAATGACAACGATAGAAAGAAAACGCAGAAAATCCCGTATAGGAATCGTCAGCAGCGATAAAATGAATAAAACCATTACTGTTGCTGTTGAACGTAAGGTTAAACACCCTATCTATGGTAAATTTTTGAAAAAAACTACCAAGTTTCATGCTCATGACGAGCAAAACACTGCCGGTATTGGTGATGTAGTGCGCATCATGGAAACACGCCCGCTTAGCAAAACAAAACGCTGGCGTTTAGTTGAAATTATTGAAAAAGCTAAGTAAGTAGTTCAAAATATTTACTCAAGTACAGTTTGTTTTAAAACTTTTACTTGTTTAATACCATTTGCTACTGAATTCTTAAAAAGTTAAAGAAAATGATACAACAAGAATCCCGGCTCAATGTAGCCGACAACAGTGGAGCTAAAGAAGTGCTTTGCATTCGCGTGTTGGGCAACTCGGGACAAGACTACGCAGGTATCGGCGATAAAATCGTAGTAACGGTAAAAGACGCATTACCGGGTGGTAATATGAAAAAAGGTACCGTTTCTAAAGCCGTTATCGTTCGAACAAAAAATAAATTACGCCGTAAAGACGGTTCTTACATCAATTTTGACGACAATGCTGTTGTATTGCTCAACAACTCAGATGAACCTCGTGGAACTCGTATCTTCGGCCCAGTAGCTCGTGAACTTCGTGATAAAGGATACATGAAGATTGTTTCCCTTGCTCCGGAAGTATTATAAAGCTTTTTAGCAAACGAGTTTGCTGTACTTTATTTGGATATAAAACCTAATGTGCTTTTTTGCTTATTAGGTTTTTTTGCTTTCAAACTTGGTCTATCTTTAATTTTAGAAAAAAGCTAATTTAGTTTATCAATTTATCCCTATGTTTTAGGAGTAGATAGTAAAAAAAAAGCAGGCTGTTAGCCTGCTTTTTAATAGGAGGATTTGGTACTTTAAAGTCTCTCTCTGGTTATTTGAAGTTTAAGACTTTCCGAATGATCTTTACTCACTAAGTTGATAAAATACTCACCGGCGGCTAAATTCAAATCATTTATTGTAATTACTGAAACAAATTTATCACTTACCAATTGTTGAAATGCCATCTTTCCTTCTGCATTTGCTATGGTAATCAATACTTCTCCATCTGAAAATATTTCAGAATTGATATGGATTAGTTCCCCACTATTTGGATTAGGAAATACACTGGAAATTCTGTGTTCATTTTCTCCAATTTTTACAAACCTGATGGGTGCTTGTGTTGTGCTTCCATCCCAGTCGTATTCTGTTAGTCGGTAATATACAATCCCTTTTCCAGGCTCAGAATCAATTAATTGATAGTTCCTTGTTTCATTTGTATTAGTTGTAAGGGGCTTTGATGATCCTACAAAAGTCCAATTGGTTGCATCATAACTACGGGCAATTTCATACCGGTTTACATTTTTTTCTTCAGTAGTTTGCCAATCTAACAATACTGTTTTGTTCTTTTGTAACTTAGCTTCGAAGGCAAGAATTTTAACGCCGAGTGGGGCAGTTCCGCCGTTGAAAAGATGAATATTTGTTATGCTCCATTTCCCTTGTGCATCTTTTGATCGGATATACAATTTATGAGCAGTATTTACAAGTAATGCCATATTTACATTGAAACTGATGTTTGCTATGTTAGTGTCCGGTGTAATGGGAACCTGAATTCCATTACCAAATCCGGGATCAGTATCAACAAAATATTCAACAGTCGTAATGTTGGTTCGAGTATATGGGTTTCCCAACGGCATTTTTACTTTTGCAAATGTTAAACTATTTGTCTCACTCCATTTTCCTTGCAAATCTTTTGTACGGATATACAAAGTGTGCACTCCACTGGTTATATTCGTTACATTAGCATTAAAATTAAGGTTCACAATTTGTGTTGCGGGGGTTAAAGTAATGCTTGTGCCATTTCCAAATCCTGGATCAGAATCATAATAATATTCAGCTTGAATTATATTCGTAGCTGTATATGGATTACTTAAAGGCATTTGAACCTTAGCAAACACCATACTATTTGTAATGCTCCATTGACCAGCTGAGTCACGTGATCTGAAGTATAAAGTATGCACTCCATTAGCCAAAGTAGCAACATTAGTATTTACAACCAAATTGGAGATGTTTACTCCAGGCGTTATTGGTACGTTTACACCATTTCCAAATCCGGGATCATTGTCGTAAAAATATTCCAGCTTGTTGATGTAATGAACAACATGTGGATTGGGTTGCAATGACTGTATTTTGGTGAAGTTCAAAGAATTGGTCATACTCCATTTTCCTTGTGCATCACGGCTTCGAATATAGAGTGTGTGAATGCCGGAATTGATGTTAGCTACATTGACGTTCACCAAAAAACTACTG
>JAFDXP010000063.1 GCA_018267875.1 Bacteroidota bacterium
GCAAGACTGAATTTAGACGTATTGCTTTGCACCATTAATGTTTCTACTAATTGTTTCAATTCATGCCGATGTAGAAGATGTCCATCTGTCCATTTGCTACGACCATGATGTGGTAAATCAATGCTGAGTATGGTGAAATCATTAGACAGGTATTTTTGGAAGGGAATAAATAATGAGGCATTATTTCCATACCCATGAAAGCATAACAACAATCGCTTACCGGATCCGATCTTAATATAATGTATCGTTCCACCCTCTAATCTGATGAATTCACTCATTTACTTTTCAAAATTACAAAGCGAATAAGCTATTTAAAAAAGGATTCTACAATTTAAGTTGATCATTCTCCGTAAATCCCTTATTTTCTTCTTAGATTTAGCATACTAAAAACACTCCAGATGAGCGATTCTCCTAACAACACAATGAAAGGCGGTGGCTTTTTGATCCAACCTTCAAAGCCTGAATACACCTACACACCGGAAGATTTTTCTGAAGAGCAACAGATGATTGCTCAAATGTGTAATGAATTTTTAGACAAAGATGTATTACCTCATATTGTAGCCATAGACAATAAAGAAGAAGGACTTATGCCATCATTGCTCGACAAGGCAGGCTCACTCGGCTTATTGGGCGCGGCTTTCCCTGAAATCTATGGCGGGCTTGGGAAAGATTTTGTTACTGCAACTTTAATTAATGAAGTGCTGGGTGGCGGTCATTCATTTGCTGTTGCCATGGCAGCGCATAATGGCATAGGCTCTTTGCCTATTTTATATTTTGGTACCGATGCACAAAAGGAAAAGTATATTCCCAAATTGGCAACCGGCGAAATGAAAGGCTCTTATGCCCTTACTGAACCGGGCTCTGGCTCTGATGCCTTAGCTGCAAAAACAACCGCTCTTTTAAGTGATGATGGTAAGTCCTATATTCTTAACGGGCAAAAAATTTGGATTACCAACGCAGGATTTGCTGATGTATTTACTGTTTTTGCCAAGCTTGATGGTGATAAGTTCAGTGCATTTATAGTAGAGAAAGGCACGCCCGGATTGAGTCTTGGTGAAGAGGAACACAAGATGGGCATCAAAGGATCTAGTACACGACCCGTGTTTTTTGAAGACTGTAAAGTGCCCGTTGAAAACCTTTTAGGCGAAGTAGGAAAAGGGCATATAATAGCATTCAACATTCTTAACATTGGCAGGCTAAAACTCTGTGCGGCTGCTTTAGGCGGAGCAAAACGAGCTTTGACAATGACAATAAATTATGCAAAAAATAGAGAGCAATTCAAAACGCCCATAGCCCAATTTGGTGCCATTCAACATAAATTGGCTGAAATGGCAATTCGCGTATTTGCTACTGAAAGCGTTTTGTATCGAACATCAGATTGGATAGACAAAATGGAGAAGCATTTGCATGAAAACGGGAAGCCGGGTAGTGAAACATTATTAGGTGCGGCAGAGGAATTTGCTATTGAATGTGCTATGCTTAAAGTAATTGGTTCAGAATGTTTAGATTTTGTGGTGGATGAAGGTGTGCAAGTTCATGGCGGAAATGGCTACATGGATGATTATGATATTTCGCGTGCCTATCGAGACAGTCGAATAAATAGAATTTTTGAAGGCACCAATGAAATCAATCGGTTGCTTACACTTGATATGTATTTGAAACGTGCCATGAAAGGTAGAATTAACCTGATGGGTCCAGCTTTGACGGTAAGCAAAGAACTGATGAGCATTCCATCATTTGAAGAAGCAGAAGGATTATTTGTAAAAGAAAAAAAGCTGATTGAGAATTTCAAAAAAGCAATACTGATGGTTTCTGGTGCTGCTGTTCAAAAGTTGATGATGAAAATCGAAGGGGAACAAGAAATATTAATGTACTTGGCAGACATGCTGATGGATACTTTTCAAGCTGAAAGTCTTTTGCTTCGAGCTTTAAAAATGACAGTTGCTAATCACCCTAATAAAGACATCGCTGGTGATGCCATGCAAGTTTTTATTAACGATGCAGCCGACAGAATAAATCATGCAGGCAAAAACGCTATTAATGCCTTTTCAGAAGGCGATGAACAACGCATGATGTTGATGGGGCTAAAACGTTTTACCAAAACAAACAGTATTAATTCAAAAGATGCAAGGAGAAGAATTGCCAACAAATTGATAGCTATTGGGACTTACTTTTAAAAATTGCCTAAACACAAAACAACCTGCAAAATAAATCGCAGGTTGTTTGCTTTTCGATCTTTTGTAACCTTTATTGAAGTAGGCGCATTTTATAGCAACCATTTGAAGACACGGTTACAGTGCCATTCCAATTCTTACTACTACAGGATGCCGTATATGAATAAGTGCCGGGAGCTAAGGTGAAGGTAGCACAACCATTTGCACCACATGATGGAGCACCGGAACTATAATAACTACCAACACTGCTTGTATATCCCCCACAGTTTACTGTTATTGCTCCGCAGTTTGTGTTTTCTTGTGTCCAAAACATCACTTGACCAGTTGTATTATTTCCGTTGCCACTACCCGTCAGTTGCATCTTATAACATCCATTTGATGTAACCGTTACGTTCCCACTCCAATTTTTGTTGCTACAACTTGCCGTAAAGCTATAAGTGCCTGGCTTTAGTGTAAAGGTAGCACACCCTGAAGCTCCACATGATGGAGCACCGGAACTATAATAGCTAGAAATAGCTTTAGTAATTCCGGCACAAGTCACTGAAATGCTTCCGCATGTCATATCAGATGACAACCAAAACATAACATCTCCTGTAGAACCCCCATTATTACCATTTCCATTTCCGCCACTATTGATGTATGAATCCCAATTGTCCAGCTTCACATTGTCAAATCGCCCTGAACTTACCGTTACATTGCTGCTGCCCGCAGTGTTGGTTGCCTTAAACGAAAAAGTGCCGGATACCGTGTGATATTCTTGATTGACACTTGTAATCGTTGCTGTCCCTGTGTTGGGTGATTCAATGCTGGCGAAAGGACCGAATGTGGATTGATTTATTGCCGACCCTTGAACTGAGCCTATACCCCAGCGCGAATTTGTAGATTGGTTTATATCAAGGGGAAATGTACCACTTGATGGCATTCCTGAATAATAGAGTGTTAATCCTGTTAGATATTTTCCATCATCTCCAACAATTTGTAAATTCCCTTGTTTGTTACCCGATGGATAGGAATAAAATGCGTGTACCACATTATTATTGCTATTTTCCGTAGCCGAGAAATTGTAGCCTCCAATGATTGCCGACATCTGACCGGATGGAGGAGGCGATGAGTCATCTTTGTTATTACAACCGACATTTGTAGTCATTAATGCAATAATGCTTGCAAAAAATAAGAGTTCGCGTTTCATTTTTATATGGGGGATTTAGTGATCAGATTTCCTGAGCTTTGTATTCTATAGTTCGCAGATTGCACACCACCAAATTCTTACAACTCAGCTTATGCTATCCAAAACAAGATGGTACAAAAGCGCAATTATTAATACAACTATTGTTTTTTTACTTTTTCGGTGTAAGAATACTATAAACCATAGATAAACACCACCGTAAAAACGCCCTTAATTTGTATAATTATCAAACGTAGAAATACGGATATATTTACGAAAAAATACGTAATAATGATTCTTTTCCCTTTTAAAAATGTATTGCAAAGCCTGACCTGAAAAGGCTTTGAACAACATTATCATTTAGCTCCGTGCTTTCAATAATTAAAACACCCCCCTCTTTTACTATGATTCATTGCCTATATTGAGCAAAATTTTATAATTATGAAACGTTTAGCAACTCCACTTTTAGCACTACTCCTCTTTTCATCTCTTGCACTAAACAGTTGTGATGATGATAAAAAAAAATCAGAAGAAGATACAAACACTAAAGAAGTAGCAGCAGCACCTCCTGCCGACAAAGGCATTCATAGCCTTACAAAAACTCGTACGGATTCATCCATTAACAAAAAGGCACAATTGCGAGCAGCAGTTATAGATCCCAAAAAAATTGCTGCTTGGGTCAGTGCTAAAGATGCGGATTGCAAACTCCCGATAGAATGTAATACGGATTATTGCAGTAAACCTGAATGCGCATCTGCCGTTATGAAATGCCACGGTATTAGCAAAGAAGTGTTTGATTATATCGTTGCCGGACATGAAAGTGAATTTGTAGAATTCAGCATTTCAGATTTAGAAAACTTGTTAAACAGCTCAGATTGTGCAACTCAAAAATGGCAAATAACCTTCACCGGAAGCGGTACAGGAACCTATAATTGCACCGTAGATATTGTACCCAATACAGAATCAGGCGGAATTTATTATTCAGTTTTATTAATGCGCAGCATTTTAGCTACGCATCCTACTGCTTTTAGTTTTTGCTATGGCATGAGCTTGCCTGATGCTAGTGGTACAAGGAAGGAAGTAGTTGCCATGAAAGTAATGACCGGTGGCACTGAACAGTATTTTGATTTAACGAATGCAGCTCCATAATGATTGCAACTGTACTGCAATATATCTCTATCTTATCACCCATATTGGTTTTAATAGTAGGCATTCGAAAGTGGAAAAGCTTTCTTTGGTTCTTTTGTTTGACTGATTTGGTTGCTGATCTTTCCATTTCAATGGTTAGATACATCCTACATGGTAATTTTCAGATGTTGGCGATTTTATATATGCCCATTGAATTTATTTTGCTGACTCTTATTTTCAATTATAAATTTAAATTACCAAAAGTTTGGTTAGCTGCTTTAATCATCATTCCGCTACTTATTTATAGTTATTTAGCTATACAAAATGGCAATAATTATACAATGACCCCCGGCAGTGTATTTTCGTTTACCTATATTATCTTTACTATTTTGGGTTTTTATTATATAATAAAAGAGCCGAAGGCTATTTTTCTTGATAGAGATTGGTTTTTTTGGTTTTGTACAGCAATTGCCATGTATGCGGCCGGCAGTTTTTTAATTTTTCTGTTTTTTAATCATATAAAAAGTCATTCGATGTCCATGTTAGCCAAAATATGGACTTACATTTTTACTATTTTGAACCTACTAAAAAACATTTTACTCACCTTCTCCATTTGGCGGTTTACAAAAAATAGTCATGAACCTCATTAATGAGATCATATTTGCCATCTGCGGTATGTTGGCGTTAGTATTAGGCATCATCTTATTTGTTGTCTTCTATCAACGTCGCATGTTGCATTACCAATTGGAATTAAAGCTTTTCAATGAACAAAAACAAAAAGAGCTTTTACAAGCAGCTATAGCAGCAGAAGAAAATGAAAGAATGCGAATAGCTGGTGAACTGCACGATGATGTAGGAGCTACACTCTCCTCTATTCGTTTGTTTTTACATAGTGCTGCAAAAACAGGAGATGTAGAAATCATCAATCAATCGAGAAATTTATTAGATGATAGCATCAAAAAAATTCGAGCTATTTCTCATCGTTTACAACCTACTGTCCTACAGCATTTGGGGTTAGAGAATTCTCTTTGTTCAATGGCTGAAACACTTACTAAGAGTGGACAAATTAAGATGGACTGCACCATTGAATATTTACCTTCTTTAGATCAAAATGAGGCATTATCCATCTATCGAATTTTGCAGGAGCTAATCAATAACATTATCAAACACTCACACGCATCACATATTTTACTCGAATCTGTAAAAGATAAACAAGCTTTGGCTTTGGTAGTAACTCACAATGGATATGGTTTGACAAATGAAACCTATCATGAACTAATCCACAAAAGAGGAGCTATTGGATTGAAAAATATAGTAAACCGCCTTCAATTTATTCAAGGTTCTATCCACTTTGAAAAATGTCAAGACCAACTTTATAAAATACATATTGCGATGCCCATAAATCATGAAAAGCATGAACACTATCAGATATCTAATTTGTGACGATCACAAAATATTTCGACAAGGGCTTAAACTGGCTCTATTAGATGATTCAAACCTTGAATTGGTAGGAGAAGCTTCTAATGGAATTGAATTATTGGAACTTTGGAAGCAATGCAAGGCTGATGTTATTTTACTCGACATTCAAATGCCTGAAATGGATGGAGCAGAAACCATCAAACATTTGAGAGCTATAAATACTGAAGTAAAAATCATCATCATCTCTATGTTTGAAGATGAACGTTTTGTGATGCACTTTATGGAAGCAGGAGCCAATGGATTTCTTTCTAAAAATGCAGAACCGGATGAGATCAAAGATGCTATTTATGCAGTGTGTGCTCATGGAATTTATTTCAACAATCGGGTGAGTGGCTCATTGTTACGAAACGTAGCCATGAAACGAAGCAAGCCTTTAGCTAAAAACATACAACTTACTGATAGAGAAATGCAAGTATTAGAACTGATTTGCAAGGAATATACTGCTACAGAAATTGCAAAAGAAATTTTCTTAAGCGCACGCACAGTGGAAGGAATTCGGTCTTCCTTAATTGATAAGTTTGGTGTGCGAAATACTGCTGGATTGGTGATCTATGCCATTCGGCACGGCTTAGTGCATTAAGCACCCTACTTCTGCATCAAAAAGCAAGAACGTTGAAGCTTCCCTTGAAAATCTAATGGCGTGGTAGCGCGGGTGATATCTTTAATTTGAGAAGCCGGTAAGGACTCTCTATCTAACTGAAATCCCTTGTAATTGTTGCTGAAATAAATGACGCCATCTTCTGAACAAGCCTTTAATAATTTACGCAAAAGAGAAACATGATCTCGTTGCACATCAAAGGTCTCATCCATGCGCTTACTGTTTGAAAAAGTAGGCGGATCACAAACAATTAGGTCATAGCTATTTGCCGGCAATTCATTGATGACTTCCATCACATCTGCATGAACAAACTCATGTTTATTTTCATTGTAAAGTTTGTTGTATTGCATATTACGCTTGGCCCAATTGATGTAGGTTTTAGAAAGATCTACGGATGTAACTGATTTTGCCTGACCATGAGCAGCATAAACGCTGAATGAACCCGTATAACAAAATAAATTTAGCACTCTTTTTTCTGCAGCTTGTTCTCGAACCATGCTTCGTGTTATGCGATGGTCAAGAAACAATCCAGTGTCTAAATAATCAGTAAGATTGATGATAAAACTTAAGCCGCCTTCATGCACAATACGTTCTTGTTTTTCTTCACCAAATTTTTCATATTGCCCTTGTCGTCCTGCCTTTCGCTGTCTTTGCTTCATGAAAATTTGCTCGGGAGCTATCTCTAAAACTAATGCAATGGTAGATTTGCACTGCGCTAACCAATCAGCATGTTCATCTTCTTCCATGCCATGTCTTCTTTTATATTCTGCTGCATGCACAACTCCATCATACCATTCAATAGCAAAAGGGAACTCTGGTAAGTCATGGTCGTAAAATCGGAAACAAACAATATCTTGTTTGCGAGCCCATTTACTGATATGCTTCCAAACCTTTAAAAGTCGGTTTTGAAACATGGACTGTTTTTCCATGAAAAATATGGTTGGTATTCAGAACTAATAATAATAACTAAAGCTGCAACTAAAGCTTAGGCTCTCTAATTCCGCACTTCAAAATCATAATGACCTTTGGTGTAAACAATACCAGTATCTGATGATGAAACTGCATAGTAAATTCGATAACAACCATTCAGCAATTGCGGATATTGATCGCGAAGTTGGTAGATGTTTACGGTATAGTCCATGGATGTATCGGGAGCATTAACGACCCATGAATAATACTTCTCGTTATTCTGAGAAAAAGGCATCCAAGCAAATATTTTAACTGGAAGATTGGTACGAAAGCGTATAAATGGATTGTAATCGGTAATTCGGTTGTAAAGGACTCGACCGTTTATGTTTTGATAGCGCATAACAAAGTTAATCTGCGTATCGGGGATTATTTTGAAATAACGAAGTAGCTGTGCTTTTTCGGGCAACGTAAATGCTTCAAAAACGCCGTCATCGGTAGTGTCTGCACAAGAAGGTGTTCTAAATAATGGATTCGTAACTTCTTCTTTTGCACAACTAAAAAATAAGATGGGCAACATGGCTGCGAGTAAAAACTTTTTCATAAAAGTTTGGCTGAAAAATTTGCCTTGAAAGGTATAAAAGTTTTGGGAAGTTTTATAGGAACTAAAAAAAGTAAGTACAAAATATGATTTTCAACTGCTTAAAAAAATAAAAGTACTGGGAGCATCTCTATCGTTCAATAGAGTAAGATATCCGGCCGGAACGTGGTGCTGAAAGGGGTTTTCGTTTTACATGTGGCAATTGCTCTTCATGTTTTTGTTTATTCAGGCTATCTCGTGATGATGAAACTATAAAATCTTTTTTGTACACCAATTCGTCCACTTGATATTCTTCTTCTTTAGTCAAAAATCCCCAGTTTGGATCATAATATCGCCATAGTCCATGCCTTAAAGATCCTTGCTCAGTAGGAATGATACGATATTGTTCTTCTTGTGTAGTTGGATCCATCACTACAATGGTATCAAACTGCTGACGGGGATTTAATCCTCTATAATGCCCAACACAATAAAGCTTTCCTTGTTCATAATAGCGCACTTCGCCATCACGTACATTATTTCGATAGGCTTCTATTGCCATCAATTCGCCTCCTTCGTCTATTTTATACCATTGACCAATTTTTATACCATGGTCATAGTTTCCAAACTCACTAAATCCAACTTCACCCATGCGTGCAGCTGTGGTTGAAAGCCATAAACCATGTCGTTTCCCTTTGCTATCTACTTTATTAAGCGTTGTAGGTTCCGGTGTAATGGGGGCATCTTCACGTCGTTTTTGAGCAGAAGCAACTATAGAAATTAACAAACAGGAAAGCAGCAATATCTTTCTCATTATTAAACAGCGAAGCTGGTACCGCAACCACAAGTGCTGCTGGCATTTGGATTTTTAAAAGTAAAACCACGCGCATTCAAGCCGTGTTCAAAGTCAACCTGCATACCATACAAATAAATGCCGTGAGATTTTTTCACAAGCACCTGAATATCTGCGAAAGTGTATAGTTGATCATCTTCCTCTTTTTTATCAAAACCCAACAAATAGCTAAGTCCTGAGCATCCACCCCCTTTCACGCCAACACGTAAAAACTGGCTATGATCAAAATCTGATGCATTCATCAGTCTTTTAACTTCGGTTATGGCGCTATCCGTTAAAGTGATTGGGATTTCTAATTCAATTGCAGTCATGTAACGTACTTATTCATACAAAACTACGACGATAGCAGCGGATGGCAAAGCAAGATTTTAAACCCGATTAAAATCCACTGTTTACTGACTTTAATGTTTCCATTTTGATCGTGAAAAAAAGGTGCTTCCTTTTTTAAGGAATATTTAGACCGCACACTATTTTCCTGAAAATAAAAGACGCTCCACAAAAAAGTGAAGCGTCTTTTAAAAAATTGCTTTAAAAGCTATTAGATTGAACGAAACTATGCGTTCACTTTACCTTTTGCTTTAGCTACAACTTCTTCTTCAATAGTACGTGGAGCCGGTGCATAATGGCTAAATTCCATAGTGGAAGATGCACGACCAGATGATAATGAGCGGAGTTGTGTTACATAACCAAACATTTCGCTCAGTGGCACTTTAGCTTTGATTACCTGAGCTCCGGCACGTGTATCCATACCTTCCAACATGGCACGGCGGCGGTTAAGATCACCGGTTACATCACCCATGTATTGCTCCGGTGTAATAACTTCCACCTTCATGATGGGTTCAAGAATGATGGGTTTAGCTTTTTTACCTGCTTCACGGAAACCGGATTTAGCACAAAGTTCAAAGGACATTGAATCAGAGTCCACGTTGTGGAAAGATCCATCAAAAATACGAACGCGCATACTTTCAATTGGGAATCCCGCCAAAGGACCTGTAGTCATTGAAGCTTCGAAACCTTTTTGGATAGCCGGAATAAATTCACGAGGAATAGATCCACCAAATATATCGTTGATGAATTGGAAATTTCCTTTTCCTTCTTTAAGGAACTCTTCATCAGCTGGTCCGATTTCAAATTGTACATCGGCAAATTTACCTCGACCGCCGGTTTGCTTTTTATACACTTCACGGTGATCAATTTTCAACGTGAAAGCTTCTTTGTAAGCAACCTGAGGAGCACCTTGGTTTACTTCTACTTTAAATTCACGCTTCAAACGATCAAGGATAATTTCAAGGTGAAGCTCGCCCATTCCACGAAGGATTGTTTGCCCAGTATCTTCATCTGTATTGACACGAAGCGTTGGATCTTCTTCAACAAGTTTGGCTATTGCCATACCCATTTTATCAACGTCAGCCTGTGTTTTAGGCTCAATAGCAATTGCAATTACGGGTTCTGGGATAAACATGTTTTCCAACACAATGGGATGTTTTTCATCGCAAAGTGTATCACCTGTTTTGATATCTTTAAAACCAACTGCTGCACCAATATCACCTGCTTCAATAAAGTCTATCGGATTTTGTTTGTTGGCAAACATTTTCATGATGCGAGAGATACGTTCGTTTTTACCGGAGCGCACATTCAACACATAAGATCCAGCATCCAGATGACCGGAATAAACCCGGAAGAACGCTAAACGCCCTACAAAAGGATCGGTCATAATCTTAAATGCTAAGGCAGCAAATGGTTCTTTTGCATCAGGCTTACGAGTCAAGGTTTTTTCAGCATCATCAGGATCTGTACCTTCAATAGCATCAATATCAACAGGCGATGGCAAATAACGACAAACTGCATCCAGCGCGGTTTGTACACCTTTATTTTTGAAAGATGAACCACACATCATCGGCACAATGCTTAAATCAATACAAGCTTTGCGAATTGCTGTATGTAATTCTACTTCAGAAATAGAATTAGGATCTTCGAAGAATTTTTCCATTAAGGTATCATCGTATTCAGCTACGGCTTCTACTAATTTACCTCTCCATTCTTGTGCTTCTTCCAACATATCAGCAGGCACATCTATTTCATCAAAGGTCATCCCTTCTGTTTCTACGTGCCAAACTATACCTTTCATTTTGATCAAATCAACAACACCTTTGAAGTTGTCTTCCGCACCAATTGGTAATTGTAAGGGAACTGCATTTGCGCCTAACATTTCCTTCACTTGTTTTACCACATTAAGGAAGTCGGCACCAATACGATCCATTTTATTTACAAATCCAATACGAGGAACTCGGTAGCGATTTGCTTGACGCCAAACTGTTTCACTTTGAGGTTCTACACCATCAACAGCAGAAAACAAGGCAATCAAACCATCCAAAACACGCATTGAACGTTCAACCTCTACCGTGAAATCCACGTGGCCTGGTGTATCAATAATATTAAAGGAAAACTCTTTTGATTCAGGTGTTGCTTTTCCTTTGTCTGTTGGAAATTTCCATTTGCAACTTACCGCTGCGGAAGTGATTGTAATTCCTCTTTCTTTCTCTTGCTCCATCCAGTCGGTAGTAGCTGCACCTTCGTGCACCTCACCCGTTCTGTGAATCATACCTGTGTACCGAAGAATTCGCTCTGTTGTAGTGGTCTTACCGGCATCAATGTGTGCTGCAATACCAAAGTTTCGCTGTAAGCGTAAGTCTGCCATTGTTATCGTTTATTAATTTTAATTCTAAAAAATTGGAGTGCAAAAGTAGGCTAATAAAATGAAATTTGAAAAACAAGTATTGTTGTTGCCTTTCAAAATTATATACTTTAAATACCCTTTATGATTTATCCCTTATTTTTCAATCTCTCCATTCTAATAGTTTTGTAGTCATTCAATCTCTCCTATTACCTTTGACGGTTTCTTTACCAATTATGACATCCACTCCACAACTTGTTATTTATACAGATGGATCAGCCAGAGGCAATCCGGGACCTGGCGGATATGGCGTAATCTTGCAATGGGGAACGGCATATAAAGAACTTTCGCAAGGCTATAGGCTCACAACGAACAACAGAATGGAATTGCTTGCCGTGATAGTTGCCTTGCAAAGCTTAAAACGAGATGGACTTGAAGTCATAATCTATACCGATAGCCAATATGTGGTCAACGCACTGGAAAAAGGATGGTTGAAAAACTGGGTTAAAACAGGTTTTAAAAACAAAAAGAATGTGGATTTGTGGCAACAATATCTAACGGTTTCAAAGATGCATCGTATCAAATTCGTTTGGGTAAAAGGACATGCTAACAATCGCTACAATAATCGTTGCGATGAACTGGCAACTCAAGCAGCAGACAGCAGACACTGGTTGATAGATACGGGCTATGAGCTAGCACCGGATAATGGTTTAGCACTTTGATCGGTAATGTCTTTACCATGTTTACAATCTATCCAAACATTCTCCGAATTCCACAAAAGTTGATGTACAAACGGGGCTTGACGAACGGGGCAATCTAACAATGCACAAAGCTTGCAGGAATAAGGAGCACAAGCATCAACATGAATAAATATTTCAATCTTGTTTCCAAAGTGCTTCCCGATAAGGTCTTCTAAAGCATGAATTTCAATTTCGGCTTGTAATACTTGAGAATACCAAGGTAGGGTCATGTGTGCATCAATGTGCATGACATCTCCATATTGAATAACACGCATATTGTGCATATCAATCCACTGTGGTTGTCTGTGTTTTTGAATGCAAGTAATTACATCTTCCAGCAATTGCTCATCGGCTTCATCCATAATTCCGCGCACAGATTTACGAAGAATTTGATAGCCCGTAATTAGAATAATAATGGCAAAAACTAATGCGACAACACTATCTAACCAAACCCAATTAGTGATCTTTAAAAGAGTCAAACCTATTAGAATTGCGAAAGTGGAATACGCATCTACACGGGTATGCCTTCCAGAAGCCTCAATCGTTGCAGATTTGAACTGCTTACCCTTTTGTATGGCATAATTTCCGGCAAAAAAATTGATTAATCCGGCAATAGCTGTAATGATAATTCCAAAATCTAATGAATGTAGGGGTCGGGGTTCCAGCAATTGATGAATAGCTTCATAAATAATGAACAATCCAGCAATAAAAATCAAAGACCCTTCAATAGCAGCAGAAATAAACTCAACTTTTCCATGTCCAAAAGGATGGTTATGATCGCGAGGTTTAGAAGCCAATGAAACACTATAAACACCAATAAAACCGGTTACAACATTTACGGTGCTTTCCAAAGCATCTGTTAGTATGGCAACTGAATGTGTAAGATACCAAGCCACCATTTTTCCAATAAACAAAACCACGGATAAAATGGCAATAAATCGTTGGACTTTTAAAGGCATGAGGTTGGGTTCAATTTTGTTGAATAGACTCAGCAAAATTACAAAGCGAAAAACTATCTATTCAGCAACAATCGTAACTCCGATCCAGCCCAAGCCGAAATGCCACCAACAAGACCACCAACAATAGCTGAAACAACTAAGAAAAATGCAGAAAAGGGCAGATGAAATAATTGTGCCATTCTGTTAGATAGTATATGATTGTTTGCCAAATCTCGAAAAACAGCCAACGAAAGCCAAAAAACAAAAATCCCTAAAAAGCCTACCCAGAAAGCCTTTCCTGTGCTTATACGAAGTATAATGGACACAATACTACAAACGATTGCTATACTCCACCATGGAAAAACATAGGTTGTTCCGAAAGAAAAAACAGCTATTAAAAAGATGGCAAAAAAAATCCGCATACAATTTGTTTAGAATTTTCAACTGCATTTTAAGACTAAGGATTATTGTGGTTTTATGTTCCATTTACAAACAAACGTTTTATCATTTGGTGTTGTTTGCTTAGCGTAAAATGCAATACGATAATATTTCCCTTCAACCCAATGATCCACAAAGGTTCCATAAAATTTACTGCCTGGATTGCCCGATTGACCACCGGGATAAACACCGAATGCGCTGATAGAATCCTTTCCCATTTCTACAATCATTCGCCAAGAGGGTCCATGTATTTTTTTGGCTGCATTCAGGGTATTTCCCCATCCGCCAATTTCAAGATTTTTATAGCTAAATGCATCTAACCTAGCTAAGTGTGTTAGTTGAGTTCCCTTCACTTGATACCAAGCTACGCCTGTGTTTGAGAGTTTTTCAATACTATCTTTTGCTACCTTGACAGCATAAACAATAGCACTATCAATTTGATGGCGATAGCGAGAAGTGCTATCAGTCAACAATTCTAAGGTGCGCTCTGTTGATGGGGGCAATGAATGCCCAAAGCGATTGTTCCATAATTTTTCATAAAATGCAGCCCAAAGAATTTGGAAAACAGTTGCATTCATGCTTTGAGCATCCAGCTTATCATTCCAATCTTTCAGAGTTTCAGGTGCCATTTTAGAAGAAGCTCTACGAGCCAATATAGAAAGTACGTCATTCTGAATGAGCATGTTGTCTTCTATTGCCCATAGTTTGCTTTTTTCTTGTAACAATTCATTGATGCGCCAAGCACGAAAATCATAGAAATAACCATTATACCAATAAGGATAAGTGCTGTCAGTAACAATTTGATTGGCAGATGCAACATAACCTTGAGGCGGGTTTAATACATGTGGGTTCTCCTCCATCGGAATCAGTTTTCCCCACAAAGTTGAACTGGTGTTGCCCTTCATAATATACCGTCCTTGATCGCGCCATTTGTTAATAAATTGTCCTTGTCCCCACATGGAAATATTTCCAAGTCTATCTGCAAATACCATGTTTTGAGCAGGACATTCAAAATGAAATATAGCCTTAGTAAAGGCATCATAATTATTAGCTCTATTAAGCAGAAATAGGGCTAAAAGTTCGTTGGTAGGGCGATGCGCCATCCATTGCATGGCGAGATATTTTCCTGTGTTTAACGGATCAGGGAAATTAGGCTCATACATAATTGGTCCATGAAGGGTATAATTTACCGTATCAATAAAATCCGGCTTGTTTTTAATTTTTATGGTTTCAAGCCTTTGCAGCATTTTCTTTTCAGCGCCATCAAAAAGATAGTTTGAATTCCCAACCCTTTCAATTTCATAAAAATCTTTTACATCTCGATAGTTGTTAGTGAACCCCCAAGCAATACTGTCGTTAAATCCTATCACGATTCCTGGTGCACCCGGAAGGGAAACTCCATAAACATTAACCTCCGGTGACTGCATCTGCATTTCAAACCAAAGGGAAGGCAGATTTAATCCTAAATGAGGATCATTGCATAAGATGCTTTCGCCGTGAACAGTATGTGTTCCAGAGATTGCCCAATTATTTGAACCTATTCCTGATTGGTCTTCTGCAAAATGATTAATGGTGGCAAGAGAAACACCCGGAATATGTGCCCACACACTATCTTGAGGAATTGAGGGCATAGGCAATGAGGGTTTTGCAAACTTTGTTCCTGCTGGAATTACTGGATTACTACCCTTTATTTTTTGAGGATAAAGAAGTTGAAACTCTTCTGAGGAAAGTTGATCACGCAAGGCTGTCAGTTCAATATCTTCTGTATAACCTGTTAGGTCATCAGCCATATATTTGAGCAACAACACGCATTTTATGTTTGTCCATGGTTCCGGGTCAAAGCCCATTAGCTTATATTCAATTGGATAATCCGCATAATGAAGTGAACGGATTCTATAATTAACACCAGCGGTATAGGCATCCAGCATAGCTTTTGTTCGTGGATCAGCCTCCATAGCTTTCAACGAATTGTCTGCTGCAAAAATCATCCCTTTTCTGCGTTGCAGTCTATCAAATTCCAACAGCGCATTTTTTCGTTTTCCTGTTTTAATGTCTGTTACCCACTTTTCTCCTATTATTTCGCTTAGTCGTCCGCTGGCTGCACGGGTTTGAAAATCCATTTGCCACAAGCGATAGAAAGCGTGAATATAGCCTTGAATAAAATAGAGATCATGATTATTTTCAGCTTTAAGATGTGGTACTAATCTATCTTCCAACCACACTGAGGCAGGTTGTTTTAATCCTTTTAAGGAAAAATCCCAATTACTCATATCGGCTACCTTTTCAGCGTTTGCTGCCCATCCATTCATCGGGTCTAATAGCCTTCCTAAAGCCGGCAATCCGGCAAGCGGGCGATCAAGCACAACAATAAGCACAACAGTAAGAATCAAGGCAAACAATGCTCTAACCATGCGCATAATAAACAATTTAGAAAACAAGATAAATAAAGTTGGCAGTTTTAAATAAACACAGGTAAGCTCAAGCTTGCAAAACTGCTTAAACAAAGTGATAAAACGCCTCTCATTATTTTGATGTCAAAATTTGGATTCAAATAAGGAAGCAACTTTTGTGTTGGTGAAAAATATGTAATCTTGTAAATAAACTTTGGTTAATTTGGATAATGAAATAGCTACTTTCAAGACTATACCATGAAAAAAAAGGCAAGAATCACACAACATAAGGAAGCAACAAAAACTGTAGCCAAACAGCAACCACAGCAAGCTCAATCTATGGATCAGCCTACATTTGACCGAAACGTAATGGATGCTACGTTGCGTGTTTTATTTGAAAATGCAGACAAAAACGCATTGGATTTACGCACCGATATTTTTGATAAGGCAAACCTTCATTTATCTGATAGCGAAATGGAGCGGCTTTGGGATGTGCTTATCAGTAGTGGATGGGTCAGTCCAACCATTGGTTTTGGACATGCCGGGAAGTTGGAATTGACAAAAGCAGGGTTTCAAATGATGTCACAATATGGCAGTTACACGAATTACATTACAGCCATGCACGGAACAACAACGGATCCCAAAGCTTAAATACAAACCGGTTCGTTCTTAGGAGATTTACCTACTATTTCTGCTGATGTTAAGCGGCTCTCATATTCATCTAACAAGGTTGCATAGTCAGGCAACAAACGATGGTAATACGTGATGCCCTCTATTAAGTGTGTTCTGAATTTTTCAGCATATTTTATATTCACTTCCTCTGCGCCTAGCACACGTTCGAAGAAGTAATTTACATACTGCTCTAATTCATTCATAAACATGTGTTTCCTTTCCAGTTGGTTATTGATGGAAGACCTTCCGTAAATATGATCAATCATTTCTTGTAAAGAAAACACTCCTGAAAAGTAGGCTAAATTTGGACCCGGGCAAATGGCTACCGCCGACATTTTATGCGGTAAATACATTTCATTTTTCAGACGAACCGAAGCTGTTAAACCCTCGCACAAACAATCTTTTTCTTCAATTGCTGCAATTTTTTTGCGCCGTACATCATCCGGTAAATCCATTTGATTCAGTTCATTGATTTTCAAGAACTGATATTTTCGGGAAGCGGTACAAATAGGCTGTTCGGTAAATTCCGTATTAGACACTAAGTATTCCTGATAACAAGGGCTTCCGGGGCGATTTTTATCAATTCGCTTTACACGCTGAGCTTCCGATGTGCTTTTTCTAAAATTATTAAATGGCACTCCTAATGGCGATGCATTACTTAAATAGTAGTCAGACTTTTTTGCATGAGCTAATTGTTGCAAAGTATCATCATCCACATTGGTAGCTTCAGGCACCAATAAAAATGGGCTTCCCCATCCCGTTCCATCCAGTTCAAAATAATCAAGCAACATGTTTTGTTCTGCAACATTGCCTATTCCACCTTGAGCCGTTACTCTTTGTGATGGTTCTGGCGATAAAGGTTGAAAACCTTTTCCGGCAAGAGCTTGAGCGCATATTTCCATCAAAGTATGTTTCAATTCTTTCCGTTTATCTTTAAACTCTTGAAGAATAGGCCCCATTAACAAGCCTTCAGTTGCAAAAGCATGGCCACCACAATTCAATCCCGATTCAACTCTAAATTCAGAGACCCATAGCCCTTTTTGTGCCAAAATTTTCCCTTGAATCAAAGCAGAACGATAGTCACTAACTTTAAGAATAATACGTTTTTTTAACTGTCCATTTTCATCCGGATAAAAATCTGAAAATTGTGCTGCATAAGCATAGAGCTTAGGGTTATATCCGGCCGAAATCACCACTGCTGAATTGAGCTTACTTTGCGCAAATCCACGAAGGGAAGACAAGGCATCTGAAAATTCATCGGGTAATTTATTCCCTTGCTCATCATAGCGTGAACGATTTACTTTCGCCATGATATTGACATCAATTGAACCGGCAACAATGCTATCTTTTAGCTCTTCCAGAATGTTTTTACGTTTAGCTTCTTCGGTGGTATTGCCATAGCTCTGGAAAAGTAATTTTGTTGGTGCATTTTCAGGCAACAATTCAAAATATTTCCAAAGTTCTGAGCCTTTAGTTAGTGGCTCATTTTTCAGGGAAACAAGTTGCTCGTCTATTAAGTCTTGCAGCAAATCAAGATAGGCCGTTATGCGCTTCGACCTTCCATCATGTTCAGATGCAGCAATTGGCAAAAATATTTTTCCATTTCGTAAGGCATGATAGCTTCGCATGTGTTCCAACAGATCATCATCAATGATTGACAACACGGATGAAATACCATAACGCGCCACCTTAACCGGTGTGTCAATAGTGAAGCAAAGACCTAAGACAGGAATATGAAATTTATGTGGGCTCAAACTGCTCATGTGCAATGGTGGATGGTTAAAGAGGGCAAAGTTCGCCTCACCTTCCAAAGCAAAACATGAGCAAAGTCATCAATTTCACTGATTAGTTACAAGTCTTTTTTCTTAAAAGTTCGTACCGATAAGAGTAAGGGTACAAAAACCCAAAATAACATGCACACAATTGAAAAAATGCTACCGGAGGCAGAACCAAGAAACTTTTTGAATAATGCTCCGGAATATCCCATCAATGCTGAAGTATCCAACTGCAACAACATTAGCACTCTACCCAAATCTATGGGGTTGAATGCTAAAATAGCTATCACTGCTTGATCGATAGGATAGTCGCTAAAAGAATAAATGAAAGCGAGAAGTAATCCATCAAACAACAAACTAAAAAATAACGCTGCGGCAATGGCAATACCAATACCCTTTGTCTTGTCTTTAAAAGAAACAAAAATTAATAAAGCAATTGAGCAAAAAACCAATGTAAGCAAGATCCCAGTTATTACCAGTACTAAAGAAGCCGTTCCGGAAACAAGAAACAATAAAGGCAAACCGACTCCTATGCCAAAAGCTGTGGCCAATGAAAAGGCAACACCTATATACTGCGATAGCAAAACGGTATTTCGCTTAATGGGTTGCGAGAGTAAGAGTTCTGTAAACTCGACTGAATTAAAAAAATAAATGGTTGCAAATAAAATGGTAATGATAGGAACAAATAAAAGACTCACGTTGAGCAAACTCAGCAAACCCTTTGTAGGATTGTTATCCAAGCCCAAGAGACTTATGGAAAGAACGGCAAGAATCAGTGAATAAACAAGGATAATTCTGTTCCGAAATAAATCAAGTAAGACGTATTTTACGATGGTTTTCATGGATTAACAGCAGTTTGTGGGATGGTTTTTTTTATTACTTCAGCAACAACTTTATTTAGTTTTTCTTCGCCGGTAGCGATTTGCAATTCTTCCACACTTTTATAGAACATCAAATCACCATCTTGTAAATAAATAATGTGGCTGGCTATTCCTTCTAAATCACTAAGTACATGAGAAGTAATAAGAATAAGCTTGCCAGCAGATCGTTCTTTCAGCATTTTATCTTTCAGCAACTCACTTGACACAGGATCTAAACCGGCTGTTGGCTCGTCCAAAATATAAATGTCCGGAGAAAACAAAAATGCCAGACAGGCACTTACTTTTTGCCTTGTACCGCCGGATAAATTGCGCATGGTTTTAGTCTTAATTCTATCTAAGCCAAAACCTTCAATCAGTTCTTCATCATATTTTTTCACGTCCTTTCGCAATTCTTTGATCATTCTAATTACTTGCTCTATGGTCATGTTTTCAGGATAACGACCAATCTGAGGCATATATCCAATTTGAGCTCGATAATTCCAATCAGTTTTTACCACATGACCATTGATAGTAATAGTTCCTTTTTCGGGTATCACCAATCCAAGAATAGATTTTATGAGCGTTGTCTTTCCCGATCCATTAGGTCCAAGCAAGGAAATAGCTTGTCCTGCCTGCATTTGGAGCGAAATATTTTTAAGTGCCGTAAATTTTCCGAATGATTTAGTAAGGGTGTCTATGCTAATCATAAATTCCATTTTTTCATACGTGGTTCAGTATCTTTCAATTGGTCAGGCGTAACGCTGGGCATCACTTTTTCAACTTGATCCATGATGTTGGTTAAAAAACTACGGTACAAAATCATTGCTGTAGGAATTCTTTCTGTTATAACCGAATAAAGACTTACAGGATAATAAGGCACATCGCCAATACCATTTTTATCTAAATCATACCCATCATATTTATCCCAATAGTTTTGACGAAAAACATTTAGCATAACGGTACCATTTGTTGTTACGTCAAAAGAATTTCCGATAAAATTATTTTGTTGAAAGGTGCTTTTGTCGCAGCTGGCCGTAACACGAATTGCCCACCCGTTATCAATGAAGCGGTTTTTTTCAACCAATATGTTGGTAGAGCTTTCCATGTATAGTGCAACTGTATTTTTAACAAACAGATTATGCTCAATATGGCTGTTAGCAATTTCTTTCAATAAAATGGCATAAGCAGCATCACCCCAGTTATGACGAAAAATATTGTCGGTCATTACAACCCCTTTCGAATACATGACCGCTACACCGGAGCCATTGTCTGAAAATTCATTTTTGCTGTACGTGTCATTGTGCGAAAACATGAAGTGTAGCCCGTAGCGCACGTTTCGCTTTGATTTGTTTCCACGTATATGCGATTCCGTTACAAACTCAAAATATATCCCATCTCTATGCCCGGCAATATCATTGTTATCAATAAACAAATCATGGCATTTCCAAGCGTGTACACCATTTCCACTATTTAATTCATCAACCGCATTGGCATGAATCAAATTCCCTTTGATGGTGCAGTAGGCTGCATTTTGAAGATAGATGCCATAGGTAGTGTTCAGCACTTTGTTACCTTGCACATTGGCATAGTATGCGTTTTGTACCCTTATGCCTGCCATATCTGTCATGCTGGAGCGACCGGTATTTTGTACTTGCAATCCCTGCACAGTTACAGAATCGGCAGTAATAAAAATGAGTTGTGACTTATTTTCACCGTCAATAACTGGCCATTGTACACCTATCACGGTAAGTTTTTTGTCAATAAGGATATCGTGTTCTTTGTAAATGCCGGGTTGAATAAGCAGAGTGTCGTTTTTATTGGCTGCTTTAAGTGCTTTAGCCAAGGCATTGATGGCGGGCGACACCTTGATTGTTGCTCCCAATGTAGGTTGTACAAACAAAAACATCAATATCAAAATCAACCCTCTAATATTTCCTATCATTTTCTCATTTTAAGCTTTTCCAATCTGCAGAAACGGCTCCTGTTTTCTTTTGAAACTCGGTGGCTTCATCGGGTGATTTAAAGGCTGCAATAAAGCCATTCATAGGACTTTTAAAACTTTCTGAAAAAAGCATGTACGCTGAATGTACATCAAGAAATGCTTGTTCCGGATTAGCATAATCTGCTACAAACAAAAGTATTTTCGAATCGTCAAAATGATTTTCGATGGCGAAGGCTTTCATGCAACTGATGTCATCAAACTTAAAAACTCGTCCTTTTTCATTTACAATTTCTGCGGCAAATTGCTTTTCTACTATTGTCATTTTGCAATGTGCACAACCATCTTTTCCATAATCAATAGGTTCAAATTTTCGGGCGCATGATGAAATCAATAGTGCTATAAGCACGATTGACAAAAGAAATATTTGTTTCATGATGAATTATTATTTGATGGTTTATGCTACCATAAATTTCTGGTTATAAATTTTCCTTTCAACGATTGAAGTTGAAAAAATCTCCTTTCTCTCCTTACGATACAAATCAACGATTTAATTTACTGGCTTTGATTTTTTGAATTCTATCACACAAACGGCAACAAGAATTACCCCTGCCGCCATGTAAAACCACCCACCCAAATCGGGTTGCGAAAGTGCTTCAAAATTCAGCATTTTCTTATAGCCTAACAAGGGCGGTTGATAAGCCATTCCTGGTACTTGAATAGGTGCTTTGGGGTCTAAATTATGTCCATAATCATATTCCCATTTCCAAAAATCGTAAAAGGAAAGCAAACCAATGACAAGAAAAAGGCTTGTCCAGATATAATAAAATATTTTTTTGCCGAGTAGGAGAACAACTACCCCAAGTGCCATAAAAGAAAGCATAGTAATTGGTAAATAGACAAACTCTTTAAAGTCTTGCTTATGAATTGTTTTCATTCCAATGTAGTGGTTCAATCCATTGATTATATCTATATCGCCGGTAACATTGTTAATCCAAATTTTCATGGTCAAACCACCGGGATATTGAGGTGCCCTTAGATCAATTTGCCACATTGGCAATATCCATAAAGTAGCGAGGCAAAGGATCACCACTGGGATGCTTATTTTGCCAATTTTTGTTAACTTTTTCATTTTATGAAGGAATAAAAAAGGCAGTACACCTGCAAAGTGTACCGCCTTTATGAAAAAAAGGATTATTTAGATGCGGTAACCTTTGCGCTGTCGGCAACATTTGTTCCGAACTTCAAAGGAACATTACTGCCGCGAGGTGATACTCGCATATAACCTTGCATTTCTTGATGGAGTGCAGAGCAGAAGTCTGTGCAATAGAAAGGATAAATTCCTTGCTTGGTTGGCACAAATTTAAGTGTTGTAGTTTCTCCCGGCATAATCAACAATTCAGCATTAGCTGCATTTTTCACAGCAAAACCATGTGGCACGTCCCAGTCTTGTTCCAAGTTTGTAACATGGAAATAAACTTCATCACCTACATAGATACCTTCAATGTTATCAGGCGTGAGGTGAGAACGAATAGCAGTCATATAAACATCTACTCGATTACCATTGCGCACAACTTTCGTTGCTTTTTCACCCATAGAAACATACGGGTTTTTATTTTTCATGATATCATAAATCTTCACACTTTTCGGTGCCAGTTTTTCAGCAGGTATTGCCTGAGCGTAGTGCGGCTCGCCAAATGTTGGAAAGTCAAGCAAAAGCTGCATTTTGTCTCCTTCAATGGAATAAAGTTGAGCAGATTGAGCTAATTCAGGTCCAGTTGGTAAGTAGCGATCCTTAGTAATCTTATTGTAAGCGACTAAGTATTTGCCATAAGGCTTACGTGTGTCGCCACCAGGAACCATTAAGTGACCCACAGAATAAAAGGTAGGTGAACGGTCAATTACTTTAAGGTCTTTAATACTCCATTTCACTACTTCTGAAGAAATAAAGAATGAAGTATAAGCGTTACCCTTGCCATCAAACTCTGTGTGCAATGGGCCAAGACCCGGCTTTTGCACTTCGCCATGTAATGCTTCTTCATATTTTACGACAGGAATTCCATAATAGTCGCCTTCAAACTTTTTGCCTTGTATAGCAGATTGCAGTTTGGTGAAAGAAAATACAGGAATAAGTGCAGCTAACTTTCCACTTCCTACAATATATTCTCCCGTAGGATCTACATCACAACCATGTGGTGATTTAGGACATGGAATCATGTAAACCATATCCGGACAATCTTTCGGATCAAGCACAATGGTTTCATTTTCAATTACAGAATTGGTATTTTGTGTTTCTTCATTATACACGTTGTGCATGTATTGAGAAGGTAGTTTTTTACCTTTTCCTGAATTGGCATACTCTTCAGCTTTCTTCCAATTAACCGCTACAATAAAATCTTTGTCTTTTTGAGAAGCATTTACTTCTAATAAAGTGTTTGCTTGCTCTGTATTATAAGTTGAGAAGAAAAACCAGTCATGTGAAGGTCCCTTACCGGAATGGCTCAAGTCAAGGTTCATACCTGGCAGCATGATTTGAAAGGCTATTTTCATTCCACCTGTATTCTTGTCCACACTTATAAAAGATGCCGTGCTTTTAAAATTCTGTTTAAAAGAATTGATTGGCACATCTTCAGTTCCCATTGGTACAGAGAATCGAGTTCCCGCTACAACGTACTCTGTATTTTCTGTAATAAAAGGTGAAGAGTGATTACCTCCACTGTTAGGGATTTCAATAATCTCCATTGTTTTAAACGTAGTAAGATCTATACGTGCAACACGGGGTGTATTATTCGCATTAGCAAATAACCAGCGTCCATCATGTTCACCATTAGTTTGAGACAATTCAAGGTGGTGTTGATCATCCCAAGGAACATAACCAGCTGAGGTTTTCAGCATGTCCTTTGTTTCTTCACTATATCCATAACCATTTTCAGGATTTAGTGAAAATACAGGAATGACTTTCAGTAGTCGTCCGGATGGTAAACCATACACAGACACTTGTCCGTTAAATCCACCAGACACGAAATTGTAAAATTCATCGTGTTTGCCCGGTGCAACATAAACTTTAGAAGCGGCATCTCCACTCACTGCCGACTCCGTGTCCTTCATCTTGCAGCTCTGCATGGCTACCGCACTGGCAGCAAAAAGAACTAATGGGAACTTTTTCATAAATATATATGTGTGTTGATTAGTTTTATTGGGGTATGTTGAAACAACTTAGTTTTTGCCGTCATTTTTACGCATAAATTCCAAAATGTCGCGAGCATCTTGGTCGCTTAAGTTTTGGTTTGGCATACGAACCATACAAACTTCAAGCATAGCTTGTGCTTCTGCATCTTTATCTAACATTTCGTCTGTGTTAGTAACAAAGTTCATAATCCATTCAGGTGATCTGCGATCTGTTACACCTTTCCAACCCGGGCCTACCATTTTTTCATCTGACAGCTTGTGGCAAGAAGCACATTTTACATCGTAAACTTTCTCACCGGCAGATGCCATTTTAGCATCAATCGGATGGGTCAACTCTACATTCGTAAATTTTCCGTGTCCTTTGGCATCTTCGGCAGCAGCGGCAGCAGGTGCAGCAGCAGCAGGTGGAGGGGTTTGTGTTGTGTCTTTTTTCTCTTCGTTTGATCCGCCACAACTTGCAAATGAAACGCTTGCTGTTAATGCAATGAAAACAATGGTTTTGATGTTCATAAATATGGATGTTTGATTTGGTGAATAAATCCTTATGATTGTTTCACGGCGTAAAACTCGGCCGCTAACAAGCTATAAAATATGATGGAGATCATGCGACAATCACAAACCGACTTTTTCTTGCTTAAAAGAGGTTGATTGTCGTCACTGTTTGAAAAAAATAATGGTTTGTTCGTCAAAAACACGGCTTGTTTTAGTTTAATTAATTACGGTGGAGCATTCCATGATCGTTACCAAGATCAAAAAATGCAGTCAATCAATTCAACACTTTAGTTGCAGCACGAAAAATACAATTCACTTGTGAAACTTCCAATACAAGGAAGAATATCATCAATCCTTAACTGAAAAATCAAAAGTGGCTATATTGGTTTTCTTTAACAAAATAGATAGCCTTTTTGGCTAAACTTAGCCTTCTAAAAATAATTCCATTGGATTCCGTTCTCAAGGTTCAAGGCATATCAAAGGCTTATGGAACAATACAAGCACTCTCTGACGTTTCGTTTAGTGTACCGGCCGGTTGTGTATTTGGCATATTAGGTCCAAATGGTAGTGGGAAAACAACCCTACTCGGCATTTTACTACATGTTTTACAAAGTGATTCGGGCAACTATTCTTGGTTTAATGAGATGCCATCAGATCAAGCTCGTCAACAAATTGGATCCTTATTAGAAACACCTAATTTCTATCATTACTTATCTGCTTGGGATAATTTAAAGATTGCTGCACGAATTAAACGCCTTATTAATCCCGATATTGATTTTGCGCTAAAAACATTGGGCTTGTACGATCGAAGAAATAGCACCTTTCAAACTTTTTCTTTGGGGATGAAACAGCGGTTAGCATTGGCTTCTGCCTTGCTGGGTAAACCCAAAATTTTGGTTTTGGATGAACCGACAAATGGCTTAGACCCCAATGGGATAGCTGAAATCCGCGACCTGATAGAAAGTTTGCATCAACAGGGTATTACGGTCATAATGGCCAGTCATTTATTAGATGAGGTTGAAAAAGTGTGTACCCATGTTGCCGTTCTTAAAAAAGGAAACCTATTACTATCAGGCAAAGTAGATGAAGTGCTTAGAAGTACAGATCAAATAGAAATTTCAGCACGCGATCTGAATGCTTTATCTGCTGTTTTAAAACATGCGAAGGGAATCCTTCAAATTGAACAAGTTGGTGATCGTCTTTTGCTACAATGCAGCGAGCAGACAAAGCCTCAAGACGTTAATGAATATTGCGCTCAAAATGGAATCTTTCTTTCACATATCACTTGGAAAAAGAAAAGTTTAGAAAGAAAATTCATGGAACTCATAAACGAAAATCAAACTAACTAATGAACGAATTATTATCCATAGAATGGTTAAAAATCAAGACCTATAAAACATTTTGGGTGCTAATAGGTTGCTTCGCCTTACTGTTGCCAACCTGGAATTATGGTATTGCCAACGGCTTTATGAAAATCGGCTCCGGTGATCTTAACATAGTGAGTCAAGCCTATTCCTTTAGCAATGTATGGCAGAATCTTGGTTTCTGGACAAGCATTTTTGTCGTTTTCATCTCCATACTCATCATCATTCTCACCACTAATGAATATCAGTTTCGTACAAACCGGCAGAACATAATTGATGGATGGAAACGTTTAGAGTTCTATCATGCAAAATGGTTGCTGGTGTTTGTTCTTAGTGTTTTCACAATTGTTTATGTTTTTTTAATCGGGCTAATTTTCGGGTTGAGTTATGGTTCAATCAGTGATTTTCCAGGAAATATTTCCTTTTTATTTTTCACTTGGATATTATCGTTAAATTACTATTCATTCAGCTTCCTTTTGGCACTTTTACTCAAGAAGAGTGGCATTACTATTGGCATGTTTTTTCTCTACAGTATGATTTTGGAAGCTTTGCTGAGTAAGGGAATCAATTGGTGGTCACATTCAATAGCCGGAAATTTTTTACCCCTTCAATGTAGTGATGAACTGTTGCCTTTTCCACTATTAGACATGGTGAAACGATTAGCCAATATGTCTGATAGTGTGGTTTCAATCTGGTATGTATTAGCCTCCTTTGGTTGGATAATTATTTATTATTTATTGGGACGAAAAAAACTCTTGAAAAGCGATTGGTAATTTTGTCTGATGAACAAGGAACGTCCAATAATTTTAATCACAAACGATGACGGCATAACAGCACCGGGTATAAGAGCCTTAGTAAATGCGGTACAAGATCTTGGAGATATAGTAGTAGTAGCACCCGATAGCCCACAATCAGGTATGGGACATGCCATTACCATAGGAAAACCATTGCGCTTGTATCAGGTAAACGTGATTGAAGGAGTGCAATGTTGGCAAACCAGCGGCACACCTGTTGATTGTGTAAAACTGGCACGTGATAAGGTGCTTCATCGGAAGCCGGACATTTGCCTTAGCGGAATTAATCATGGTGCTAATCATTCCATCAATGTCATCTATTCAGGCACGATGTCGGCTGCTATGGAAGCAGCAATTGAAGGTATTCCATCAGTTGGTTTTTCGTTGCTCGATTACAATTTCGATGCAGATTTTACCATTGCAAGCAAAGTAGTTCGAGCTGTAACAAAACGTATGTTAGACCACTCCTTACCGGAACATACACTTCTCAATGTCAACATTCCTAAAGTTGATGAAAAAGACTTTAAGGGCATCAAATTTTGCAGGCAAGCACATGCTAAATGGGCAGAAGATTTTGATGAAAGAGTTGACCCAAGAGGAGAGAAATATTTTTGGATGGTGGGCAAATTCATAAACTTAGATAGCGGTACAGATACTGATGTTGAAGCATTGAAAAATGGCTTTGCTTCAATTGTGCCTATTCGATTTGACCTTACGGATATGCAAACCAAAAACAAGTTGGAAAAAGAATGGAATGGAATCCTATAATTAATACCCTTCCCTAATTTCGCTTATCATGAATTGGCTCATTTTGATTCTTGCCGGATTATTTGAAGTAGGCTTCACAACTTGTTTAGGCAAAGCCAAAGAATCTACCGGAAACACATCCATGTTTTGGATTTTCGGATTTTTTCTTAGCCTTTCTCTGAGCATGTATTTGTTATTTCGTGCTACTCAAAGTTTGCCTATGGGAACGGCTTATGCTGTCTGGACAGGCATTGGCGCAGTTGGCACTGTGATTGTCGGCATTTTCTTTTTTGATGAACCGGCTACTTTTTGGCGTTTGTTTTTTATGGTAACCCTTATTGGATCTATTGTTGGGCTGAAAGCTGTAGCAAACTAAAGCTATTCCTTTTCTAAACCATCTCTAAGCAAAAGAAAAAATAATCAGTTTTAATCGCCCAAATACCCTTTGCTTCAAATGAAGAACATCATTTGGAATCAAAATGAAATTACAGTTTTGAAAATCAGAAGATTTTTTACAAAATTATCCAGGAATGCGAGCCATGTATTTTGACATTTCGTTTATCTGTGAAACGATTTGTTCGTTTTTGCTTTTGCACGATTTAGCCTTAGCAAAATAATTTTTAGCTCCTCTAAAATCACGACGTTGCATACATATACCCGACAATTGCAAATAAGCTGTTGCCTCACTATCCTTATCCGGTAACCCAATTTTCACTGCCTTTCTTAAATGTTCATAGGCATCGCGTGTATTGCCTTTTTTAAAAGCAATAGCACCTAATTGCAAATAAGCCGTTCCTTCATATTCCTTTTCGGGCATTCCAGCTTCCAGCCCTTTACGTAAATCAGCTTCAGCTTTATCCAAATCATCTGTCATAGTGCTCATATTAGCACGCAACATATAATAAGAAGAGCGAACAGGCTTGTAAAGCAAATTAGGGTATTTCACCTTGTCCAACAATTTTTGTGCGCCTTCCATATCACCGGTATCAATGTATTGCTGAATGAGCGTCATTGGCCCAACTAAAAAATAAGCTACAACCATCAGAACGGCAATTAAAAAGGGCAACCAAGCTATCCACCACGTAACAGAAAAGCCAATCCAGAAGCCCAAAGCAATTAGTGCAATAGCAATATACAAACGGTTAAAAACAAGAAAACGACGAAGTCCAGGTTTCATTCCTTTAAAAAAAATTGGCCGCAAATATAAGGGTTGTAATGAACTGATGACTGAAATGATCGTTTAGCGTTAGAAAGGCTACATTTCTATTTCGCTCAAAAAACGAAAGGGTTATTTTTGCATCATGCAGCAAGAACAAGTTGATTGGTTTGAAAGATGGTTTGGTTCTGAATACTATCAAATTCTATATAGACATCGTGATGAATTAGAGGCAAAGGCTTTTGTTCATCATCTGATCAACTATCTCCAACCGCTTCCCCTAAGTAGTATGCTTGACATAGCTTGTGGAGAAGGACGACATTCGAAAGAGCTTGCTGACCTGGGTTTTGACGTAGTAGGAATTGATCTTTCTGCAACAAGCATCCAAAAAGCCAAACAAAGCGAAGAAGAAAACCTACAATTTTTTGTGCATGATATGCGCTACCCTTTCTACACGAACTATTTTGACTATGCTTTTAACTTCTTTACCAGCTTTGGATATTTTGCTACCCAACATGATCATCAACTGGCAGCCAAATCCTTTGCTCGTGGACTAAAAAAAGGAGGCATTCTGGTAATAGACTATTTGAATAGAGAGTATGCTTTACAGCTATTAAAGGAATCAGAAACCGTTATGCGCGACGATTTTGAGTTTTTAATTAAGCGCCGATTAGAAGGCAATCATTTTGTAAAAGATATTTTCTTTTACGATCAAGAAAACATGCAAAGACACTATACGGAAAGTGTGGCTGCGTTTACACTCGCTGATTTTATTCGGATGTTCAAAGCTGCTGACTTATCGCTGATTGCCAATTTTGGCGATTATGAACTAAACACCTACCATCCACTTGATTCACCCAGGATGATTATGGTATTTAAGAAATAGTATGAGCTATCAAAATTTTGAACAAATAATTATCCATACCGATTACACGATTTGGTATTACCTGAATATTGTGTGGCAAAACAGCTTTCTTGATACCGTTGTTCCTTATATTCGCAATCAATGGACTTGGGCACCCCTCTATTTGTTTCTACTCATTTTCATGCTCAAAAATTATGGGTTAAAAGGTGCTTTATGGTGCTTGTTTTTTCTTGCTACGTTTGCTGTTAGCGATCAATTGAGTGCCCATCTTTTAAAGCCAATATTCATGCGACTTCGACCATGTAATAATCCATTTTTACAACCAATAGCACACGTCATAGTTCCTTGTGGCAGTGGATTTAGCTTTCCTTCTTCTCATGCAGCCAATCATTTTGCGCTTGCCGTTTTTGCATCATTATCGCTACGTTTTTTGGGTAAATGGATTGTTCCTACTGCATTGGCTTGGGCTTTATTCGTTTCATATTCCCAAGTTTATGTAGGAGTTCATTTCCCGCTTGATGTTTTTTGTGGTGGGTTATTAGGCACTACAATAGGGCTGTTGACCGGCTTTATTTTTAATCGTTTTTTTTCGCTCAATGAACAGAACAAAAAAGATGCGTTGAAAGCTACTTTTGATTCTTAGAATGATCTAAAGGATCATGAGGTGTATGTCCAACATTTCTTGAGTCAGGCTCCATAAAATTAATATCAGCACTTCTCGTTACCACATCAATCAACACATCCGTTACTCGACCCGGCAGTGCAGTAAAATACTGATCAAATACCAATGCCTTTTTAGAAAAGCCTAAAGGTGAAACACGAAAAACCTTGAGTCTATGTCGGCCGGGTTCAATATCGTAAACCAAAATATTTGCTCCTTGTTGACTTAGATAACGATGATCCAAACGAATCATAATTTCTGAATTATTGGAAGAACGAACTTGTAATGAATTCGCCTGCTGTGCAAAAGCCTCAAACTTGAGCAAACTAACTAGTCCAAGTATAAAAATAATTTTTTGCATAGGATAAATAGTTTGGACTTATCAAATATTAAGCTCGAATTTACACTAATGTTGAATCAGATGCGAACAAATAATTCCCGTTGCTACAGCAGCATTAAGCGATTCAGCACCACCGAATCGAGGAATTGAAACTCGGTTGGTAGCAAGCTTCAATAATTGTGGAGCCAGCCCTTGCGACTCATTACCTATCAACAATACACCCTCTTTTGCCTGCTGACTTTGATATAAATTATCACCGTTTAATACAGCTGCATAAATTGGCATTGATGTATTTTCTAAATACCTTTCTAAATCGGCTTCTAAAAATTGAACACGCAAATGCCCGCCCATAGCAGCTTGCACAACTTTAGAATTATAGACATCCACACAATCCGGTGAACAAACAATTAGCGAAATGCCAAACCAATCAGCAATTCGAATGATCGTTCCCATATTTCCGGGATCTTGTAAACGATCTAACGCAATACACCATCCATTTATTTGAAAAGACAATAAAGGTTCAGGCATTTTTACAACCAATAAGGCTGATTGAGCAGATTTCAGACTTGAGATTGATAATAATGTCGCTTCATCTACTTCATATACCGATGCTTCTGGATGATTCTTTAAAAGGTGATCATGTTGGCGCAACCAGCTTTCCAAAGCAACTATATGTGTGATGGGATCTTTGACTGAAAGCCATTCACAAGCAATCTTATCGCCCTCAGCAATAAAAGCACGACTTTCTAAACGATATTTTTGTGTCCGTAACGACTTAATGTATTTAATTTGTGCTTTAGACAACATCCGTACAAAACTATATCAATTGTCCTATTGCTTACATGAGTTTTAGTAAAAACACGAATAGTAGTATTGGGTTCCTTTTGTTGCTTTTATTGGCATTCAGTTTGGTTGCGTGCAAAAGCACCAAACATCTGCCAATCAACACTTACCTTCTTAAAAAGAATGAAGTAAAACTCACGACCGACAAGGGTATAACACGTCGTGGCGAATTGCGTGATAATATTAATCGGTTAATAACTCAGAAACCCAACACCTATTTGGTGTTGGGTAGGATTCCATATAAAGTATGGTTGTATAATTTACGCTATAAAAAACATGTCCGCGATAGCTTGGATGTTCAAAAAAATAAGATGCTTGAACGACCTGTGATTTATGATAGTGCTATGGCAATCAGATCAACAAACAACATTCGATCATACTTATTTAATCAAGGTTATTTCTACCCTCAAGTTGAGGATACCACCATCTTTTCCGGGCAAAAAGCATCTGTAGTATTTCGTATAAAAACCGGTATCAATTTTCAAATCAGAAAGACCATTTTAAATGTGGACGACAGCACTATTCGTAGCCTTGTACAAACAAGTCTAAATGAAACTGTATTAAAAGAAGGTCTGCCATTTTCCATGAGCCTGCTGGAGCAAGAAAGGAGTCGAATTACTAATTTCCTTAGAGAGCAAGGCTACTATAAATTCACACAAGAAAATGTTGTTGACTTTCAATTAGACACTTTCAATAAAGACTTGGTGCGTGATGTCTATAACCCATTTGAAGCTGCCATTAACTTTATCACAGCCCAAAAGACCCACCGCAACCCTACCCTTGATGTTAGAATCACAATCAGAGCAGAAAACCATTCTGACGTGTATAGACGGTATGCCATTAGCGAGATTTCTGTGTTTCCCGACTTTACCGGACGCGAAGACGTAAATGACACTACGATGATTGTTCGAAACCTAAATGGTGTGAGCTTTCGCTATCATAAACGATACGTAACAGAAAGGGTCATTTTAAAACATATTTTTTTAGAGGAAGGTAAATTTTATAGTCAAACAGACTATGATGCTACCATTAATAAACTCAATCAACTGGGCGTTTTTCAAACAATCAGAATTTTCCTGCTAAACGACAGCACCAAGGAACAAACCGATAACACAGGATGGCTGAAAGCCTATATCGTCATGACACCCTCAAAACGTTATGACATCACTACTTCATTCGACGTGTCCACCGGCACCACTTATGTCTTGGGAGCCATGCCTGCTATTAGCTTACGGAATTTCAACTTGGGTAAGGGTGCTAACTTGTTGACCACCTCAGTGAGTGGTGGCGTAGAAAGTAACTACAATAATGAAGTTGGTAATGGTTTTTTCCAACATTTTAGTTTGTTAACTAAAACATTTTCTGCCAATACAAATGTTAGTTTACCTAAATTTTTAGGACCATTTGGAAACCGATTTACAAAAGGAAATACACCCAGAACTATCATTGGAATTGGCACCAGTTTGTTGGACAGATTGAACTATTTTACGCTAACCAATACGACAGCAAACTTTACTTACAATTGGCGAGAAACAGATAAAAAATCTTGGGAATTTTCACCGTCATTTATCAATATCGTCCGTCTTCCTAAAACATCTGATTCTTTTCAAACTTTGCTTGATAGCAATAGCTATTTGAAAAATTCATACCGATCTACATTCATTGAAGGAGAGAATGTAGCGTTTACATTTTCTAATCAAATAGCCAACAAAGGAAGAAGTTATAGCTATGTACGACTGGCGTTGGAAGAAGCCGGAGGCTTGATGGGAGCGGTTTCCAACTTGGGAATTTCCAACTTTAATTTTTCACAGTATTTCAGGTTTGATTTTGACACCAGACGATATATCAATCGAAGACGATCTCAATTAGCCTTTCGTTTTTATGGCGGTGTTGGTATCCCTTATGGCAACTCACCTACATTACCCTATATAAAACAATATTTTGTTGGTGGTGGATATAGTATTCGAGGGTGGCGTATCCGCACTTTAGGCCCCGGTAGTTATTACAATCCCAATGACCAAAATTCAAATCAGATAATTGATAGAACAGGCGACATAAAACTGGAAGCAAATGGTGAATATCGGTTTGATATGTTGCAATTGTTTTCAGGTGGTATTAAAGTTCGAGGAGCCTTATTTGCTGATGCTGGAAATATTTGGTTAACCCAACCATCTACATCATATCCCGGTGGTGATTTTAATTTTAGCCAATTGGGAAATGATATAGCAATCAGTGCAGGTGCAGGTGCAAGGTTTGATTTGGCTGGCTTTTTCATCATTCGTCTTGATGCTGCTTTCCCTATGAAAATACCCTACAATTCAATCTATAATTATGGAGGTTGGACAGGTCCTTTCATCAAACAAAATTGGGGGGTAAGTGATATCTTACTCAATATCGCTTTAGGCTATCCCTTTTAGTTGCATTTACTACTGTGGCATAAGCTTTGCTTGGTTATTGATGTCATAAAAACACCCTTGCGTGTCTTTATTTACTAATTTTACATTCAAGGTGAATTTTGACATTCTTTAGTGTATGAAAACACATCTTATTCGCTTGTTTATTTTCATGTTGTGCATTGATTCATCAAAACTTTCTGCACAGCCTATCATGCTTCCTAACCCGGCCTTTCAACATGGCGAGCAGATACGTTTTACTGTTTTTTACAACGTTATTGGTCTTTATGTTATTGCAGGTACAGCCACCTTTACCACCAGCTTAGAACAATACAATAATTTAGCAGCCTATCATGTAGTAGCAATTGGTGTTACGAACAAGAAATATGACTGGATTTTCAAGGTTCGCGACAGATACGAATCTTACTTTGATGCAGAACAATTTCGATCACTTCGATTTGTTAGAAAAATCAATGAAGGAGATTTTTCGCACCAAGAAGATATCATTTTTAATAGAACTACAAACACAGCCTATTCTAACAAAAAAAGCTACAAATTAACACGTGATGTGCTGGATGTCATTAACGCCATATACTTTGCTCGCAATATTGATTTCAACGCATACCAAATTGGCGATAGAATTCCTATAGACATCTTTCTTGATGAAGAAATATACCACACCTACATAAAATATATGGGAAAGGAAGTGGTGAAAACAAAATATGGTACCTTTAAAGCTATCAAGCTAAAACCCATGCTGATAAAGGGTTCCATGTTTGAAGGCGGTGAGAAAATGACACTTTGGGTAACAGACGATGCAAACCATATTCCTGTTCGCGCCGAAAGCCCCATATCTGTTGGTTCTGTAAAAGTAGATATGATGTCTTACGAAAAACTACGCTATCCATTAAGCTCATTGCTTGCCATTGATTAGAAGGATTTTATCAACCTATGAATCATGAAAAGCTTTACCCATATTAGCTTTCAACAAACGAATATAAATTAACTTTCAGGGCAAAAGTCAATTAAATATGCGCTTAGAAATGAAGGTTTTAGTGTGTTTTATTGACTACCAATCTTTTTAACCTCTTTTAATGAATGCAAATTAGTCGTTAATGATGGGGCATTTCTTGTAGCGAAATATTCCCGATCGCATCTTTGCATCATCAAAACAAAAACACCAAGATCATGAAACGCCTACTATTATTTTTCAGTTTATGTTATGCAACCGGAGCTTATGCACAAAACGCATCCGGAGTTGCAGTTTCTAATGCAAAATTAGGATTAAACAATGTGCTTGAAATTCAGTTTACCAATAACAACAGCTCTAACGGAAACACATTGACTTTAGCTTTTGCTACTACCAACGATTTAGCAAATGGTGTAGAATCACCCATGCAAGAATTACGAGTTCGCTCCAATAAGAACTTCAATATTTCAGTTAAATCTTCTTCTTCTAAGTTTTATACAAATTGGTTCGGATTTTGGCCAGTTGCAACTTCGATGACGGTTGCTGATGTATTGGATTTAAAAGTTGTGAACAACCAAACCGGTGGAACAATAGATGGGGCATACAGCGATTTTGGAGATGTAAAAACTACTTCACAATCCTTAATTACCAATGCCAACTCAGGTGGAAATCAAATTTTTCAAATAAAGTATAAAGCAACTCCTGGTTTTGGCTATGCTGCCGGAATTTATTATACAGATATTATCTATACTGCTACTCAACAATAATTAGTATTCCAGTATTTTTTTTCAAAATATTTTGGTCATTTTAGGTACATTATCTATTAGCTGATAAACCTTGATACCATTAACTTTTAAGCCTGCCCAGCGCATCAGCACAATAAACTTGTGCGCGGTGATGCGCTAGGTGGCTTACCAATTTTATTTAGCTATTCTTTGTTCTTTTAAATTAGATCTTTCCCATCCGGCAGTATTTGAAATGGTTGTTGAATTATTTCTGAAAAATTATTTAATATGAATTCACTTGTGTCGGTTGGTTGATACAATGTTGTTGCGAACATTCCGTAATGGATAGGAATTAATTTTTGGGCATGAAGTAGTTTTGCAGCGTTAAAGGCTTGTTCAGGTGTCAACGAAACAGGAACCGTACTATACTCTAAACCTACAATTTGAAAATTTACAATAGCTCCATTTATTGGTAAGAAAGCAAAATTAATTTTAGAATTTTCCTTTCCTAATTGCCAAAATTGATTATGCCAAATAGTATCTCCTCCATGAAAGATTTTAGTGCCCTGATATGCCACAACCCATGCTGTTTGTTCTTCACCAATTCCATCTAATGAGTAAACCGATTTAAATAAAATTTCATTTTCATCATACATTTCATTATTATCCAACAATATATAGTTTTGTTTTAGTTTTGAAATTTCTTTTTCGTGCTTTTTATAGCCAATGATTTTGCCATTAGGTTTTAAACACTTTTGGATTACCCCAAAATCAAAATGGTCAAGGTGTAAATGCGTAAAAAGAATGTAGTCGGCTTTTACTTTGTCTGAAAAATTATAGAGCGGTGAAAGAGGGTTCCCCAATACAGGGAAATAAGGTTTGAAATTTTCTACTGCATCTATTAGAACTATTTTTTCTCCACACTCTAATTTGATTCCTGCCCAGTTAAGTTTTTGAATTTTCATTTTGTATCATTTTTTTGATTTAGAAATTCATCGGTGAAATGTCCACGTTCTCTGGGTTTAGAAAGTTTATCCATATTGTAGTTGTTTGATTTACCTTTTGGGATGGAAAGCGAATCCCAACTTTCCGCATACATTTTTCCAATTAAAACGATTTGCCCAACATGATAAGGGTAATAAGCCAGTTGTCTGTTGATAGCTTCTAATACGGTATGCCCTTGATTTCGGATGTAAATAATTTTTTCAAGATCATCTGCTTGAAGTGATTTTAATGTACCTAAAAATACGCTCCAACCTTCATTCCATCTACTCATCATATCACCCTTAGTCGCGATATCATTTTCAAACTCATCTTCACGATTTCGCCATTCTTTTTCTCCGTCTGTTGTTAGAAAATCAGTCCATCGGCTCATCATATTGCCCCAAAGGTGTTTTACAATTGTGGCAATACTATTGCTGTGATCATTAAATTGCCAAAACAGTTTTTCTTCCGGAATTTGAACAAAGGATTTTTCGCCTATCATTTTGTAGTATTCAAATTGCTTGATTACACTTTCCAAATAATTTTTCTTCATTTTAATTATATGTTTATGATTAATTTACCTATACTTATTTAAAATTGGATTATTTACAACACTATAAATATACCGACCAGTATATTATTGTTTAAAAAAAATTAGATTTTTAATTCAAGAATTAATTTCTCAAGATAATTCATGGCTATTCGTAATTCTGATACTTTACCTGTAACTTTTGCCTGCATGATTGCTCCTTCAATTAATGACATAAAAATGACTGCAACTTCTGTTAAGTTTGTATCAGCCTTTATTTCTCTTCTTTGTATTCCTCTTTTAATTTGATTTTCTATAGATAACTTCCAAAATGATAGCGCATTTGCTGCGCGTTCTCTAAGTTTTGGGTGTGTATCATCTGCTTCTGTTGAAGTATTCAGAATAGGACATCCGGGTTTTAAAAAAGGGATTGTCAAAAAATTACAATACACTTTAGGATACACCAATAACCTATCTATGGAATTTTCAGTTGCTAACATTTTGTCTTTAATAAACTGCGTAACTCGATTGAAGTTATAGTCAAACGCTGCTAAAGCAACATCGTCTTTGTTCTCAAAATTTCCGTAAATGCTACCTTTTGACAGACCAGTGGCATTTTCCAAATCAGAAAGCGAAGTAGCAGCATACCCCTTTTCATTAAAAATAGGGGCAGTCCGCTCAATTATGAACTGTTTTGTTCGTTCTGATTTTGAAATGTCTTTGTTCATATTCGGTACAAAAATAAAATAAAATACCGATTGGTATAATTATTTATGAAGATATTCAAATACAATATCTTATAAACTGATTTTTAATGTGTATTTATTGATTTAAATAAATATACAATAAGTAGTCATTCATTTTATCTCTGGTCAAAATCCACCATCCATTCTATCCCAAACTTATCTCGAAACATCCCAAAATACGAACCCCAAGGGCTATTTTCAATAGGCATTTCGACTTGCCCACCTGCAGATAGGTTGTTAAAAATCGTATCTGCTTCTTCTTTGCTTTCTGTACTGATGGAAATTTTGCTGCGGGTCTCGTTTTCGTTATGCCTTCCCATATATTCCGGTGTGTCACTGCCCATCAGTATATTATGTTTGCCTATTGGTAAGGCAATGTGCATAATTTTTTCTGCTTCATTTTCTACGTTAGGACTTCCTTCAAAGTTCATGTCTTTAAATCGAATCAATGTGGCAAACTCACCACCAAAAACAGATTTGTAAAATGTAAATGCTTCTTCTGCATTCCCATTAAAATGTAAATAAGGATTAATTGATGCCATAATAGATGTATTTAGAATTGCTTTATGATAATTTTTGTTTGTTTTGAAAGTACTTTTCCTGCATTCGGTTTGCTCATTAATTCGCCCATGTTTTCGGGTATAACTTGCCAACGTAAGCCAAACTTGTCTTTACACCAACCGCACATGGATTCGGCACCTTCTTTCGTCAGATAATTCCAGTATAAATCTATTTCCGATTGGTCTTTACATTGGATTTGATAGGCAAATGTGTCATTAAATTTATCATGTTCAATGGCTGTTGTCATGATAAGAAAGTTTTGCTCAAATAATCGAATGTAACTCATTTCAGCATTTCCACTTGGCGTTTCACCTAAAGGGATAATTGATATTACTTCAAACTGATTTTCAAACAATGCTTGATAATAATTTATTACTTGTTCGGTTTTGCCATCCATGGTGTGAAACCAAAGTGCAGGCATTATTTTGGCATTTTTCATTCAATTGAATAAGTTTTGATAAACAAAATATTTTCTATGCTTGTTGAGGAAATTTGCTCATGTCCATAAAAAATATTTCCCACGTATGCCCGTCAAAATCTTCTATTGATCGCTGAATCATAAATCCGTAATCTTTCATTTCGCTTGGCTCTTTACCTCCTGCTTTTAGCCCTGCATCCATCATTTGGTTGATTGTATCAACGTTTGCTACGGATAAGGAAAATAACCCGGCTAAAGTGTTTTTAGTGTCTGCAATTGGTTTAGTAGCAAAGTGAGCAAACTTTTCGTGCGTCATAATCATTAAATAAATTGCTTCACTCCACACCATGCACTTTGCCGTATCGTCTGAAAATTGAGGATTATTTGTAAATCCTAAGGCAGTATAAAAATTCATTGATTTCAGTAGGTCATTTACTGCTAAATTGATGAAAATTTGTTTGTTCATTTGATTATAAATTTTCTGCAATAAAACTACTGCAATATTTTTTAATCTGCTGCCTAACCTGCCTGAAATTTTCATTAATTTCATCGTCTGTCCCGATTGCTTTTGCAGGGTCAGGAAAGTTGTGATGAAATTTCTTGGCTTTAGTTGGAAAGTAGGGGCAACCTTCCTTTGCGTTATCACAAACAGTAATTACAAAATCAAAGTCAATGTTGTAATATTCGTTTATGTTGTTGGAAGTGTGTTGCGAAATATCCATGCCATCTTCCTGCATGGTTGCAATGGCTCTTAGATTTACTCCATGTGTTTCAACTCCTGCACTATAAACATCGGCTTTGCTTCCTGCGAAATACCTCAAATATCCTTCTGCTATTTGACTTCTGCACGAATTTCCTGTGCAAAGCACTAAAATTTTCTTTCTCATAAGGGCTATACCAACAACCAAATAATATTTATGACGCAAAACTTGGGGTCGAACCCAAATATCATCTGTAAACCGACTACCGATGTAGTTACTATTATTGGCTTTCTATATTTTTTAAAACGACTTTCATCTTAGCAGCATCCCGAATTGGGTTCACAGCAACTGTTTGATTTTTCTCCATAAACCGTTACGCTAAAAATGATAAACTGGTTTGCATTATAAATTGCAATTTCATCATCGGTCAAGTAATTTTTTAGAATATCGTTCGGAACGATGATTGGCTTTTCTTTTTGAATCGTAATGTTGGTAAAACCTGCTTCTTTAATAATTTGCAAATAGTCTGTTTTTTGAATGGCACTTGCCACACAACCGGCATACATTTCAGCAGCATTTTTAATTTTTGTAGGTAAATTACCGGTTAACACTATATCTGAAATACTGAAATGACCACCCTGCTTTAGAATACGAAAAACCTCGCTAAAAGCCTTTGACTTGTCAGGCACAAGATTCATTACACAATTGCTTATCACTACATCAGCGACATTTGCTGTAATTGGGATTGTTTCAATATCGCCCAAGCGAAATTCAACGTTATTAAACCGAAGTTTCTCTGCATTAGCTCTGGCTTTCTCAATCATTGCTTCTGTAAAATCTATCCCGATAACTTTACCGGTTTCGCCTGTTTCGTGTCTTGCAACAAAACAGTCGTTGCCTGCACCACTGCCTAAGTCCACTACGGTATCACCTGTTTTAATTTCAGCAAATTCAGTAGGTAGCCCGCAGCCCAATTTTAAGTCTGCATCAGGATTGTAGCCTTCTAAGTGCTCGTATTCGTCATTCATAATATTGTACACCTCCGTGCTACAGCCACCACTCCCGCAGCAAGATGAGGCATTGGTTTCATTATCTTGTAAAGCGATTTCACTATATTTCTGCTTTACCATTTGTTTGATTTCTTCGTTATTGTTCATTGTATTTTACTTTAAGTATTTAACAACAATTGTTTTTCTGTTTGTTGAGTTTAGAGGAGATACCGGAAAAATAATTGAGTAATTTGTCTATCATTTTTTCGTCAATACAATAACAAATGGCGTTGCCTTCAATATTTCCTTTTATCAGTCCTGCATTTTTGAGTTCCTTCAAATGTTGAGAAACGGTAGGTTGTGCAAGGGGTAATTCGTTTACAATGTCGCCACAAATACAAGCATTCACCTTTAGTAAATACTCTATAATGGCAACTCTTGCTGGATGTCCCAAAGCCTTTGCTAATGTGGCAATTTGATTCTGTTTGCCTGTAAAATGATCTGTTTTAGTAGCTCCCATTTATCGAAATAATTTAACATTGCAATATTACGATAAAGAAATTTAACAAACAAATATATTTTATTTATTTTTATCGAAATTTGAGGATTTAAGTGATTGAAACTAAAGTAAATTATAAAACTGACACGCGATAGATAGAAAAGGCATAAATTATAATGACATCATTTTTTCCAAAGTTTTTCATACATATCAATCCATTGTTTCACACTAATTTTTTGCATCAATTCGCCTATCAGTTGGTATGGAATATCATCTACTTTTTTGAACCGAATGCAGCTTTTGCCTATATCTAATTTTTGTTTACTATGCTTAGGAAATTCTGTCACAAACCAATCGAATAATTTGGGGTCGGCATATATTCCCATGTGGTAAAAATTAATCGAATTTTTTTGAGAGGCTAATGAGGCAAAAGGAAGAGGCTCGCTGGGTTTGCAATGGTAGCCGTTAGGATAAATCGAATGAGGCACAACATATCCAAGCATGCCATAACTTATTCCAACTTCAAAACCGTTGGGTAGGTTTTTTACAATTATGTTGTGCAAATTATGAAATGAAACTTTCCGTTCTTCGGGAATGCTGCTTAAAATATCATTAATTTTATTTTTATCGTGTAACAATTTTTAGGTTTTTTATGGTTAAAATAGCTACAATAAAAAATGGAATTGTAGAAATAATAATTTTAAGTTTAAAAGAAAAAATCCCAATTAAAAACAAAAATAAAAAAATTAAACACAAACAAAATATACCTATATATATCAATGCCTTATTGGGTTTATTGTGGAATAAAGTTACAAGTAAAATGAATTGTCCAATTAATGGAATTAGTATAAATGGATGAATAATAGATTTTGGTTGTGTAAATAATTTATAAATAACTTCACTTTCAACTTGAAATAAAAATGCGCAATTATTGCCCCCCCACTCCAAATATCCAAATAGAGATGTTACAAGCAAAAGAATAATATATATTTTCATTTATTTTGCATCATTTTTTGATGTAAACAAAACCCTTTTTACAAGACTTAAAAACAACTTCAATTCGTTTATAATCATCCACTTCATAAGTATCAGCTTTCATTAGTTCTTCCTCTGAGATTTCAAACAATTTACCATGAACTATATCATTAACATCATTTGTAAACTCAATAATTGGATGAAAATTCTGGTTGCTTTTTCTCAACACTTCTGGGTCTTTGATCTCAATATAACGTAAGGAATAGCCCGACAAAGCATCTTCCAAGCCTTTTAGAATTCTTCCAAAAGTTTCAATTTGAACTTGCTCTTTCTGCAAAGTACCGTATGAAAATAAGTAGGGCATCAGATGCTTTTTTAAAAACAAAACTTCATTAAAAACAAAAAAATTATTTATCGTGATCCAAAAATTGCACTACCAATACGCACCATGGTGCTGCCACAATGAAGAGCAATAGGATAATCCGTGCTCATACCCATTGAACAAATATTAAACGTGTCTATTCCCATAAAATCGGTGCGCTGCATAACCAAGAAGCGATTGTGTAATTGTAAAAATTCTTGTTCAACTTTTTTTACATCATCAGTTAAACTGGACATTCCCATTAGTCCTCTAATATTCACCTGTTTCAACTCATTTTTTTGCGCCCGATAATAGTCCATAAAATTGAATATCTCTGTCACATCCATTCCAAATTTAGTTTCTTCTTCCGCAATGTGCATTTGTAGTAACACATCAAGGGTCCTGCCATTTCTTACAGCATGCTTGTTTATTTCTATAAGTAATTTAAAGCTGTCAACCGCATGTATCATTTGAACAAATGGAGCAATCTGCTTTACTTTATTACTTTGAAGATGACCGATAAAATGCCAACGAATATCATTGGGCAATTGTGCGTGCTTATCTACTAATTCCTGCACATAATTTTCGCCAAAATCCCTTTGTCCAAGAGCGTATAATGCAAGTATATCCGCAACAGGCTTTGTTTTTGAAACAGCTACCAAAGTAACACCTTTAGCATCCAATTGGGATTTCAATTGTCGCCATACTAATTCATTGATCATAATTCCAATCTCAAAAGGCGGTTGAATAAATCGGAGAAACCAACTCAAAAAGGTTTGTCTATGAGCTTAATATTGTTCTTGTTCGTTAGGAAATGCTTTTGCTTTCACATCAGCAATGTAATGTTCAGTAGCTTCTTTAATTTGCTCATAGAGATTCAAATAGCGACGTAAAAACCGAGGTGAAAAATCTTTTGTGATTCCCAGCATGTCGTGCATAACCAACACTTGTCCGTCCACGTGCATACCTGCACCAATTCCAATAACTGGAATTTTTAGTTCTTCCGCTACTTGTTTTCCTAATGTTGCAGGAATTTTTTCTAACACAAGAGAAAAGCATCCTGAATCTTCTAACAAATGGGCATTTTTGATTAATGCGGCGGCTTCTGCTTCTTCTTTTGCACGTACAGAATAGGTGCCGAATTTGTTGATAGATTGGGGTGTTAAACCCAAATGCCCCATTACCGGTACACCGGCACTGATAATACGTTTGATAGATTCCAGCACTTCTTCTCCGCCTTCTAATTTGATAGCATGAGCACCGGTTTCTTTCATAATTCGAATTGCAGAGTTAAGAGCTTCTTTGCTATTTCCTTGATAGCTACCAAAGGGTAAATCAACAACTACCATACAACGGCTGATAGCGCGAATAACTGAAGATGCGTGATAGATCATTTGATCCAATGTAATGGGTAAGGTAGTTTCATTTCCAGCCATGACATTTGATGCAGAATCACCTACAAGCAATACATCAATGTTTGCGTCGTCAAAAATGCCTGCCATTGAATAGTCGTAAGCCGTAAGCATACTTATTTTTTCGCCATGCTGTTTCATCCACTGCAAGGTGTGTGCTGTTACTCGTTTTACTTCTTTATGAATTGACATAATAATTTCTTATGCTAAACGTGAAAAAAATAATCAAAAAAATATTTCAGAAGCTAAAAGCATTGCCCTACCAAATTCGGTTTCATTTAATTGATGTGAAATCTCATTTTCAGCACACCAATTGATCAAGTTTTCGGTTGCAATATTTCCTACTAAGGTATCTTCTGCCATTGGGCAACCGCCAATGCCTTTTAGTGCACTATCAAATCGAGTGCATCCATTAGCATAAGCTGTTTCAATTTTTTCCTTCCATGTATTAGGGGCAGAATGAAAGTGGGCTCCAATAGTTAGTTGTGAAAATTCAGGAATTAAGTTGCTGAATAAATAGACTATAATTTCCGGTGTGGCAACTCCAACAGTATCAGACATGGCAATGGTTTTGATTCCTAAATTGGATAATTTTTCTACCCAATCTATCGCTACTGCAGCATTGTACGGATCGCCATAAGGATTACCAAAGCCCATTGAAATATACACCACCAATTCTTTGGCGTGCTTGACACATAGGGATTGAATTTTTTCAACTTCTTTCAAGGAATCCATGATAGTTTTGTTGGTATTGCGAAGTTGAAAAGTTTCGGAAATGGAAAAAGGGAAACCGAGATACTGAATCTCATCGAAAGCAACCGCATCTTCTGCTCCACGCACATTAGCTATTATAGCAAGTAGTTTTGAAACTGAGCCAGACAAATCAAGTTGTGGAATAACTTCTTTAGTATCTGCTAATTGTGGAATAGCTTTCGGCGAAACAAAAGAGCCGAAATCAAGTACATCAAAACCCACACGCAGTAAGGCATTCAAATAGTTTACTTTTTTTTCTGTAGGTATGAAATGATGCCATCCTTGCATGGCATCGCGAGGGCATTCGACAAAAGTTATCTTGCTATTCATCGTAGTATTATAAGATGCAAATATACCTTGTTTCAAAAAAGGAAAACGCAGCTACAATCTTCTTGTATCTGCGTTTTCAACTGAGTAAAAAAGTCTATCGAACTAAAGTAACATCCCCTTTATACATCCGTTGTCCGCCATCAGGTGTAGTAATACGAATAAGATAATGATATACTCCCGCTTCTTGTGGAACACCTTTAAATGTGCCATCCCATCCATTGTTCATATCCGTGCTACTATAAACTTCTTCGCCCCAACGGTTAAAGATTCTAAACTCAATCAATCTTTGAAATTTCATGTGTCGCACGCTGAATACATCATTGTGTCCATCACCATTGGGTGTAAAGGCGTTGGGGATAAATTCATACATGTGGTAGTCAATACCCATGTGCACATAAGCCGTATCTCGACAGCCATATTGATCAGTGCCTATTACCTGAAAGGTAGCAGTATCGATGGCAGTTGCTTTAGGGTTTGCTTCGATTGGATAATCCAATAAACGGCTGGGTGTCCAGGTATAAAAAGTAGCGCCTTCGGCATGAAGCTGCACTACATCTCCATATTTAGCAATAAAATCGCCAGTTACGTTTATCAACTTAGGTTCCGGTCTGGTTTCAATGGTAACACTATCGGATCCGTTGCATCCTAATGGAGTATTTACGGTTAGAATGTATTTGTAAATACCCGGCAAATTGGTGTAAAAAAATGGTGTTGATGTGTTTGCATTATCTAAGGAACTTGTAGGCGACCATTGATAATGATATTGAGTAAAGGAGCTTGGGTCAACTGTTACATAAATCGGATAAGGGTCTGCAAGACAAAAAGAAGTGTCGTGCGGAAGTATGGTTACTATTGGGTTGGGTTCAATGACAGCCGTAAAAGAATGAGAAATCGGAGGACAGCTCTTATAACTTGCAGTTATGGTAAACGTAGTTGGACCTGTAATTGTAGCGGTAGTTTGCGTGTCAATTGGATTACTCACTAATGTGGATGGAGTCCAAAGATATTGGAATGCAGAATCTCCGGTAGCGTGTAATGGAATCATAGCACTACTACCACACATAGACGTATCCACACTAAGCAATTCCATCTTCAATGAATCACGAATTTTTATTGCAATACTGTCAACCGGTTGCTTGGTACAACAATTCAACCTTCTAATAATCAAGGTATCCCACCCCGGACGAAAAGCTGCTGAGGGTAAGGGATTGATAGTAATAGACGCTGTAGTAGCACTTGGTGGAATTACTATAGAATCTGCTAAAAAGGTATAATCAACCCCATTCACAACTGTTCCGCCATAGGATAAGCAAATCTTTTTCTTATGTGCAGATGCTTGGCTTCTACTGGCTTCTAATGCACCGGAAGTGCATCCCCGAACAAGATAGCCATCATGCGACTTTATAATGCCACTTAAATTTAATTTAACAGTGTCAACAGAAAAACTATTTTCCTTTAGGAAAACAGCGGATTGAAGTGCATGGTCACTTGCATTTGCAACGCCTAATTTCATGTGATAAGTGTCGCAGGGATAAACCAAAGCAGAAGCCTGAAGTACAGTAGTAAATCCTGGCAAAACAATGGTTTTTGTTGGTACTGATTGATTATTGACAAAATATGCAGGGAAAGGCGATCCCGGACCCATAGCCTGACAAGTGGAAAGGGAATAACCTCCACTGGCAACACCACTATTCACGCTATTTATTGCTACCGGAATATTTGTCCCTGGAACTAATGCAATATTAACAGCAGGGTTGTACCCTGGTCCGGATATTAAAAAACCAAAGACATCATTAAAATTAGAGCATGTATATCCAGGATACTCTTCTGATCCAAAAACATAATCGAACTTAAGAAGCGATGCAGTATCAATATCAGGTACGAAATCAAACTCAAGAATACATGCATCATTTGTAGGAGTTCCTCCAATAAGTGCACTCAGAGATGAATCGCCGTCAGAAGTTGAGTCTTGCCCTACAGCACCTGTAGATCCGGCTAAGGTTGTTGCAGTGCCAGTTGCTAAAATAATACCACCCGACAAACCAAGGTTAGAAGAAATGGTTGTAAACTCGCCGTTATGTTTTGATGCGCAACGTAGTTTTGGATTTAATACTGTTACATTATAACCAACAAGTCGATTCACCAATTGTTGAGCTGATTTTTGTCCTGTAATATTTACTTGTCCATTACTATTTAAGGCGTAAATCAAAATGAAGAACAACGTAAAAATATTAGTAAGTATCCGCTTGTGCATAATCATATTTAGACATTATTGTCTTTCCCAAAGACAGCTTGCTTTAGAATCTCGTTGGTAATATTTTGAAAGGTAGAAATTTTATTTGAATTAGCTATTTTAGCTACAAAAAAAGCACAGAGTCAACAATCAACCTTATTTAAATAACAACTTTACCTAACTATCATTACCGTCTGTTCGGTATGTGCCTCATTACAATCTATTCTTAGGCTATAAACTCCTTGTGTTAATTCAGATATATCTAAAGTCTCTAAGAGTCGTCCATTTTCGTTTCTTGCTAATTGTTGGATTGCGATACGCCCTTGCACATCAATAAGCCGTAGTATGGTAGGTGCATCTGACAACATATTACCGGCAACGGTAAGCCTTTTTGAAGATGGATTGGGATATACTAATAAATGTTCAACTGCCTGTAAATTCGACACTGAAGTAGCGAAACTCTTTATGCTATTGGCATTCACAAAATCCCAGTTTACTCCATTTTTTTTCCACAAGACTGTCAGTATTTTCATTCTACTTTTCACCCAAGTGTTATCTGTAATGGTAAATGTCAATGTCTTTGAAAAAGTTTGATTGGCAGCAACCGTTCCGGTAGCAATCTGATCTCCGTAAATAGAAGCCCCCATATTGCCTCTCAATACATTGTGATGATAGACGTTTCCGCTCTGTCCGTTTTGAGTTCCCCAAACACTATCTTCTATTACATATACTGCCAAATTAAACGTGCCATTAGCAGCATTCCAAAATTGTGTTTTAGTATTAACTGTGATTACGTTTCCGGTAATAGAATAGATAAAGCCTGTACTGGCAACCGGATCTATCAATGCAAATGAATCCACAACTCGTTTTATAGTAGCACGAGTAGTTGAAGTGTAAATACCACCACTCGGAGAAAATTCTGTTCGATTAATATTGTTTACTCCCCAATTAGGAAAGCTTTGTCCCCATTTTGTCAATTCGCCGGCTGCTGCGTTGTAATAATTACTTGTTGAACTTCCGTAAAGTGCAAACACAAATGCAGAGGGATTATTAGCAGGCATATTATCTGCCATAACGTCTTCTTGCAAAGTCCATCCCCAAGACCCACAAGGTCCACACCAAGTTGCAGTGCACTTTTGAACGATTGCCATTGACTTTCTCAATGGAGTTTGGGCATTTGATTTTCCAAATGCCAAGAATGCTACAAGGAATAAAAATTGTTTCATAAACTTTGTCTGAATTGGGGGAAAAATGCTTTTCAACTATAAAGACAGTTTGAGTAAGAATAAAAGTTTGGGAACTGTTCAAAAGTTTATTGATTTCCGTTGCCAATCATTTTGTAATACTGATCTACCATTTCTCTGTAATAGGGTTTAAGTTGTGCTGGTGCTGTTTTATAAAACTCCATTTGAGTTTGGCGATCTTTCATCAACTTTTCTAATTCTGGGGGAACCGGACGAGCAATATCTTGCGGATTTTTTGATGAGCGTTTATCATCTTGTTCTTGTTCCCTGATTGCCTTTTCTGTTTCAAGCAAACGTGTGAGAATTTCTTTTTGGCGCAAGAGTAATTCATTAGTCAGACGACGATTGACAAGATCGGTTTCAGTTTTATCCATTTTTTGTTGCACTTCACGTAATTCTTTAGCTCCTCCCAATCCCTGACTGTTTAGCCGGCTCTGCAAATTTTGAATTTGTCTTCTTAGAGCTGCTTGTTGTGCTGCCATTCGAGCTAATTGTTCTGCATCTCCATTTTCACCATTTTGTTCTTGATTGCTATTTGATTGTTTATCGCCTTGATTACCTTGCTGTCCCTGTTGTCGGTTTTGTGCATTTTGCATTTGTTGCATAGCATTCCCTAATTGCTTTTGTTTGGAAATAATATCGCCAAGCTGCTGCCCTACGCTTTGACCGGGCTTTTTGCCTCCGGGCTTTTGACAAGTTCCTGCTTTTTCACCATCCTTTTGAGCCTGACTTTGCATAGACATTAAGTTGGAAAGCATTTCGTTCAACATCAATGCCAAGTTGTTAGTTCGCGTCATCACATATTGCTGACGAGTTAGTGCATCGCTTATTCTTCGGGCTTCCAGATACTCCTTTGCATATTGCATACTACTCTCTAATTCTGTTGTTTCCTGATTGACTGATGCTGCCAATTTTGACAATCTTTTACTTAGAGAAAACAAACTGTCACGAATCATTTCAGCATTGTTGTGCAGCCGGTTTTGTTCTTGTTGATTTAGTAAATATATCTGTGAGGTAGTTGGCGTATTTCGAACCTTGTTCATCAATGCTTCTTGATCAAAAGAAAGACGAATAAGATTGGTGAGTATTTGTCTGACAGCCCTTATGTCCATTTCTATTTGTTGCATATCCATTCCGCCTGCTGCAGCTCGTAACGAGGCTGCCATTTGTTGCAAATTTTTGGCTGCTTTTCCTTGTGACTGGCTGGCTTTACTACTTTGACCTTGCTGAAGTTGTTGCTGACTTTGCTGCATATTTTGTTGCGCTGCTCCACCATTTTCTTGCATGTCGCCCATTTCTTGCTTTTGTTGAAGCTGGTTGTTGAGTTGTTTCATTTCCTGCATTTCTTTTCCTAACGCTTGATCCAACTCCTTTTTTAATTCTTGTTGTTCTTTACTCAATTCTTGATTGTCTGCTTTATCATTATCGGTTTGTTTTTTCAGATCAAGTTGTTTTTTTGCGAGGCCTTCCATTTTATTTGCCAAATCCTCCATTCGCATCTGCATTTCCAAGCTCTTCATTAAGTCTTTCATTCTTTCAAGATCCATGTTGAAGAGTTTATTCTGTTGTTCCAATTGTTTCATTGTCTGAAAAGCATTGTCTTTATTGAGTTTTGACATCAATTCTTGCAGTTTTTTCATTTGCTCTTTCAGTTCATTATTCATCAGGTTGTCCATTTGCTTTTTTAGGTCTTCCTGTTTTTCTTTTACTTCATCGCTATATGGCTTTTGTTGGCTTTGCTGTATTTGTTCTTCAAATCTCTTTTTGGTGTTTTCTAATTGTTGCATCATTTGCTTCTGGCGTTCTGCAAGGTTTTGAAGCGATTGTTGTTGCTCCCAATCAAGTTGATTACTCTGGAGCATTTTAGTTTGCATATCGCGTAATTCTCCTTGCATTTTTTTGGTTTGCTGCGCGCTATTGCTTAAACCTGAATTGATTTGTTGTGCGTTTGCATTCATAGCTGAATCCAATTGTGTTGATGAGAACATCGCGTAGGTCATCACTTCGCTCCGGCTGGCTTTGCTACCATTTACGGCATCATTGTCCCATGCTTCGATAAAATAATTGAGCTTCTGTCCTGGTTTTAATCGAAGTGCTTCAACATCAAAATAATGTTGAAAGGGTACAACGGCTCCGGGTGCTATATGAAGTGGAATTGCTTTGTTTGAAAGTATTTGATTTTTATCATCAACAATGCTGTAATGAAAAGAAACATTGATAATTCCATAGTCATCTCCAGCAGTTCCATTCAGCAAAATCTGTTTCCCTGTAATGGTATCTCTAAACTCTTGAACTTGCAAAACAGGATATTGATCTGGAACAACTTGAACATTATACTTGTATTCATCGCGAATTCCCGACTGTATATTTTGAAGAATAATTGCATAGTTTGTATCCCGAAGAAATCGAGTTTCATACATAAACAAACCATTATTATACTTTAGTGGCAGCGGTTTTTCATTTCCAAATCGGAAAAACATTTGGTCTGTATGTTCTGCAACTATTCCCCATCTGATAATGGTGCCAGCAGGAACAGTCATGTCTCCCATGCTGTTTCGTACTTCATCTTTCTTTCCGGTGTATGCAGGATAGTCAATCTGCATTTTAAAATCCTTTAGAATAGGTTTTTGAACAACGTTTAAAACATATTGCTGAGAATAAAAGCCGGCAGCATAGAATTTAAAAGTAATAGGCTCTGTTACGTTTTTGAATGTGTATTCAAATGTTCCTTTACCTTTTGAAAGGGTTGCCAAATTTTCTCCTAATACTTGAACATAAACATCTTCAGGAATGGCATTTCCTACCATTTGTACTTTCAACAAATAATCGGAGTTGCGCACCGCTTGCAATGGTTTAGACTGAATTACAAACTGAAAAGGGACTGGTTTTTCAAAGGCTTTAGTGGGTTGCAATAGTCGTTCTGATGCATCAATAAATATACTGGGTGAAAACACAAAAATTAATACAGAGATTGCAACGAGAGGAAGCAAATAAGGTAAGAATTTTTTATTCTCTGAAAAATCAACTGCTTTAGCAAATGGAATAACCGCAATTTGTTTTGACTTTTGATCAATGCTGGCTTCAATTAATGCTCGACTAATTCCTTCTTCTGATTGCTTTTTTAGTTGTAAAACATTGAGAAGTTTATCGCTAATATTGGGAAAATATTTCCCTACAATTTCAGCTGCTTGCTCGTGCGAAATTACCTTCCCAAGCTTAGCCATTTTACTGAGCGGAATAATTATCCACACCAATAGAGCTACACTGCCCAAAAAAACAAAAATGGACAAAAGGGTTAGCCTTAACCAAACAGGCAAATAAAGAAAATACTCGCTTACACTTGCTAACAGCACATAAGCCAACACACAAATAAAAAGGATAAGGGTGCCACGAATTAGTTGGTTGGTATAATACTTTCTAATAAAAGCATCAAGCCTCGTCAGTAGCCAGTCATAGTGATTCATTATTCAAACTTCGTCTCTTGCAAATTAAGGTATTTTACCCGCTTCACGAATGGTCAAAAATTCTTCACACAATACAAGCTTACTACCTTTGACTATATCTTATAAAAGTTTGCACTCTGGTTTTGCAACGAAGTCAAAATTTAATTAACAATTGCCATTATCTTTCAAGCTTAGAAGGTATAACCAATGCAGAAGCCTGTTCTCAAGCCCGGTAAAGAAATTTTACTGTTTGCCGTTACGGAGGTATTAGTTACAGTTGCATCAGTTTTACTACCCTTAAACCCAATACTTTCTATGGTTTTTTTCAATTCAGCTTGATCTTGTTGGGATAGATCTGAGAAATCTCCAGATGCGTCTAATTTAACGTTGTAACTTCCATATTGTGGACCGAGAACCCACCAATCTAACAATACATGTTTACCAATATGCCATTGTGCGCCCAATAAAATGCCACCGGAAAAAGCAGTTGTTCTACCCATTAAATGTACGGGCTTAATGGTTCCATTATTGAGGGTAAACTTATAGTCCCAATCAATTCCATATCCACCAATACGAAGAAATGGTGCTACATAAAAGCCATTTAGCGGCTGTTTCCCAAAATAATAGCGAAACTCCGGTGTAATTGCCCAGCTACTGATTTGTGCATTATTCACAAAATCTAATCCGGCATCTGAACTATCCTTAGGATCACTTTTTATAGCATTTCGTATAGTTCCTTGAAAAGGGATTGATCCTTTGGGCATAAATCTAACGCCTAAAGAAGCAGACATTTTAGGATTTAGTCCTCGCTCATATTGCAATGAGAAATTCCTAAGTGCCAGTCCAAATAAGTTTAATTTGATGTTGTTCTTAGTAAATGTTTCATTCGTTGTTTTTTGAGCTATTGAAGAATAAGAAAAGACAACAACAAAAGAGAGAAGAAAAACAAAATGCTTCATAAAAAAATAGTTGAGGTGTTTAAACGATAATATCGTAAATCAAAATCTGCTTTCGTTTACAAAATAAAGGAAAGTTTGTGCAAGTAGCAATACTCCGATTGGGGTAATTAAATCCCCAGAATTGGTTTATCAAGGTTAACTTAATGGACAAAAAAAATGAGGCTGAACCATTTTTATTTTTGGACAGCCTCATTGAAAATTGTTCAATAAAAATTGTTAGAACTATCTAATCAGCGTAACATTTCCGGTATAGCTTTCAGAAACACCATTAGCAAAAGTTACACTGATTTGGTAAACATATACACCCATAGGTTGGTCCTTACCATTAAATTTTCCATCCCAACCACGTCCATTCATACTATTAGTTTGGAAAACTTCTTGTCCCCAACGATCAAAAATGGTCATTTTAAATTGGCTAATACTCTTGGACAAAAGTTGACGAGGAAGAAAATAAGCATTTGCTCCGGTTCCGTTTGGTGCAAAGGCATTAGGAATATCAAGATAGCAATCTTTAAACACCTCTACACTATCGCTGGTTGTACAACCTTTGATATTTATACGCGCTGTATAAATTCCAGGATGGCGAACGGCAATAAAGCTGGTAGTATCACCGGTATTCCATTTCCATTTTGCGTATGGGTTACTTACGTTGATATTATCTGCCAATACAAGAGATGCACCATTTGCACACATAGTGGTATCGGGGCCTAAATTCAATTGTGGATAAGGATTGATATTTATGAGTTTGGAGAAAGTGGAATCCGGACAAGAGCGAAAATGTACGGTTAATGTTACATTGTAAGCACCTGCAGCATCGTAAGCATGAATAACCGGATCTGTGTTTTTAATTTTAAATCCATCGCCCAAATCCCAATCGGCACTTCTGGCATTTTGGTGTAGGTAAAATCCTTTTAATATTATAGTTTGACCTTGGCACAATATAGTATCAGACGGTGTATAATCTACGGGAGAAATTGAATCAACAACAATATTCTTATAAGCAGTATCCAAGCAGCCAAAAATATTACCTACTATCAAACTTGTTTTATAGGTTCCTTCATAAGGGTAGATGTGGTTTGGATTTTTAATGCTATCAACATTACCATCACCATACGTCCAAGCCCAGAAAATTGCTGTGGTATCAGATTTGTCCGTAAAATTGACTTGTTGTTTTTGACAAACAGAATCTTTACTTACGTTATATCGGGCTATTACACCTACCACATCTGCTGTAAAATGAACGGTATCTTGACATCCAGTTGAATCTGTAACAGTAAGTACGACAGTATATTTTTTACTGCCTTTTGCTGTATAGGTGTGGGTAATAGGATTTCCTGTTGCTGTATCACCATCACCAAAATTCCATTGGTATTTTGCCGCAGTAGGTCCCGTTTTCTTGAATGGGATAAATGTGTGTGTACGACAACCTACCACAGTATCCCGAACACCATAATTCAAACTATTCAGGGTAATGATTCTGGTAAGTGTATCCGTACAGCCGGTTATATCTTGAGCAGCAACTTTTACGGTATATGTTCCACCGGCACCATAATTATGAGTTGGGTTTTTAGCCGTATCTGTTACGCCATCACCAAAACTCCACCACCAAGAAAAGATTCCAACACCAACGGCAACTTTTGTTTTATTAACAAATTTAATGGTTGCACATTTCGTAATTGAGTCAAGGAAATCCAAATTGTACTTAATTAAAAAAGTATCAGTTGGAAAATTCAAATTCAGATTATTGACTGTTATGCCGACTGAACCATCTTTTGAACCATTTGAGGAATTGATAAATTGTGGTAATACGCCCTTTACTCCACCGGCAGTATTTACCGTAACTCCGGCAGGAACTGTAGCACTTTTAAACCAAACTGCACCGCCACCACCGCCGCCACCAGGTCCGGGCATAAATGTTGCATTTACAGTAATGCTTGAATATATTTTTGATCCCTTACCGCCGCGTGAAAACACTTTCAATAAGTTGGTAACATTAGTTGCATTAATTAGTATGGATCCACCGGCACCACCGCCTCCGCCGCCATCATCTTCGCAACCGGGTCCTGCAGCTGTACACATAGCTGCACTGTCACCATCTGCAATTAAACTATTGTTGTTTCCTATAATAGTGGGTGCATCCAAAATGACGATTCCACCACCATTTCCTCCTGCTTTTTCACTTAGATTATCACCTTGACCGCAGCCACCGCCTCCACCAAGGAAAATTTTACTCAAGAAAGTATTATTACCTAATGCCAATCCGCCAATACCGCCAAGATTAGACATAACATTAGTAGGACACCAAGCTGATGCAGCTTGATATTGATCACCACCTCCACCACCGGTACCGCCATTTCCACCGCCTGCTCCGCCTGATCTACTATTCGTACCGCCGCCGCCACCATTGGTCAGTTTGCCGCGACCATAATTTCTATTATTCGAAAGATATCCAATTCCTTCCCCTTTTTGTCCTCCATCACCATTTGCGGGATAATAATAGTCTGATTTATTACAAGACACAGCATTTTGAAGAAGAAGAGGTTGACCGGCACGAAATCCTCTACCCGTAACGTCTATGTTTGCATTTAATACAATACTTGTTCCTCCACGAATTACAACGACACCACCTTTAAAACCATTCCATGGCATACAAGTAATGGGTGAATTGACAATATAATTATTAGCATAAGCTACTCGAACTATTTGCACACGTCCGAGCGTCCAGTCATAAGTGCGTTTAACCTGGTATTTGAATTCAATTTTATTTCCAAGAAGAATTTTTTTAACAACGTTATACTCATAATTACCAGCACCGTTGTAGGCAAGCGTATCGCCAAAAGTTGGAGTGTTAGTTGAGTCAACGGAGAAAGTCTTCATCTGAATAATGAGAATGGTATCACCAACATGAAATTCACTAGCATCATCTACGGTGATGCGGTTATTACAATTGATATCAAAATTGATAACAGCGGCATATTTGTTAACAATTTGCGCTTGAGCTGTTCGCGAAAACGCTGTGAAGACAAAAAGGAAAGAAAGTGTAGCAAATACCTTGTTCATGAATCGTATGTAAATGATGGTTCGAAATTCTTTTGCGTAAAAACAATTTTATAGACGGAAGTTCCCTTGAAAAAGTAAGGGAAATCCTTAAAAAAAGCGAAAGATAGTGAACAAAAATAAAAAAGAGAACACAAAGTAGTGTTCTCTAAAACTAAATTATTCTTACAGCTATTAACTGTGGTGAATTTGCTTTTTTTCTTTGATACGAGCAGACTTTCCGCTACGCTCACGAAGGTAAAACAATTTAGCGCGGCGAACACGTCCTACTTTGTGTAACACAATAGAATCAATACTTGGGGAAAACAAGGGGAACAAACGTTCTACACCAATTCCATCTGAAATTTTACGGACAGTGAAAGTTTGAGTAGATCCGCGACCTTGACGTTTTATAACATCGCCTTTGAAGGCCTGAATACGCTCCTTGTTTCCTTCTACGATTTTATAGTTTACGGTAACGTTATCGCCCGCTTTAAATTTCGGAAATTCTTTCTGTGCTGACATTTGCCCGTGTACGAAAGCTATAGCATCCATCTTTACTACTATTTTGGGTCTGCAAAAGTAAGGGGTTTATTTAGGATTGCAAAAAAAATTTTGCTTTATTCTTCCTTGCTATGATTTAGCAAGTGCGGACGGCGTTCTTCAGTTCGTTTAATTGACATATCGTGTCGCCATATTTCTACTTTTTTAGGATCGCCGGACAATAACACTTCCGGCACTTGATGACCCCGAAAATTTGCTGGACGTGTATATACAGGAGGAGCCAATAATCCATCTTGAAATGAGTCAAGCAAAGCGGATGTTTCATCATTCAAAACGCCCGGAATAAGCCTTCCTATGGCATCTACTAAAATAGCAGCGGGTAATTCGCCTCCGCTTAACACAAAATCACCAATAGAAATTTCGCGAGTAACATATTGGGTGCGAATTCTTTCATCAATTCCTTTGTAGTGTCCACAAATAATGATGAGGTTCTTTTTCAAGGAGAGAAAATTAGCAGTTTTTTGTTGAAAAATTTCGCCATCCGGTGTCATGTAAATGACGTCATCATAGCTACGTTCGTTCAATAGTTTATCTATCAAAATTGCCAATGGTTCGGGCATCATTACCATACCTGCTCCGCCTCCAAATTGATAATCGTCAACCTGACCGTGCTTATAGGGTGTATAGTCGCGTAGGTTATGCACTTGCACTTCCAGTAAACCCTTTGCCTGTGCTCGTTTCATTATTGAATGATTGAGTGGGCTTTCTAATAGTTCCGGTACAACCGAAATGATATCAATTCTCATAGCTTGATTTAAATTTCCAAAATCCCTTCTGGTAAGCGCATTCGAATAAATTTATTCCGGATGCTGATTTCAATAATCATTGGTTTCACCATTGGCAACAATGCTTCTTTACCCAGATAGTTTACTCTTGCAATCCATTGATGTCCGGTCTGAAAAACATCTTCCACTTCGCCTATGGTTCCCAATTCTGAATCTACAACCTGAAAACCTATCCATAAAAGCGGGCTTGACTTGTCTGTTTCCGGCAATATTGCTTCGGTTACATAAACCTGCTTGCCAATAAGTCGTTTTGCTGCTTCTACTGTATCAACTTCATCCAATTGCAAAATAGCTTCCTCATCTTGAATTCCCTTTGCCTGAACAACAAAATATGGAATTCGACTATTTTTTTGAAGCTCTAAAAACAACACCATATTTTCTTTCAGCCAATTGCTTTCACCCAGAATGTGTGCCAATATCACTCCGCCTTTTAGTCCGTGCGTAGCCACAATTTTACCGATTCGAATCATTGCTTGGCAAAGATAGTATTCCAAAACATCCCTACTTGAACAGAGTTGAATTGATTGATTGCGTAAATCATTTCTTTTTCTCATTTTTGGCATCCGCGTCTTAATTGCGTTTATATTTCATGCAGCGTTTTCATGGACTTATTGGCATAGCATTCATACTGGGTATTGCTTTCTTATTTTCAAATGCTAAAAAGCGAATCAATCTCCGTCTGGTGATTTCAGGCTTATTGCTTCAAACAATTATAGGGTTTCTGGTTTTTAAAGTTCCTGCTATCAACCGTTTCTTTACTTATATGGGAAAGGGGATGGAAAAACTTGAAGGATTTGCTAAAGAGGGAGCCAACTTTGTGTATGGTGGAATTGGAGCTTATGATTTCACAGGTCAGTTGACAGATTTTAAAAATCCCGGGACTTTCGTTTTTGCCTTTAATATTACTGCGACCATCATTTTGGTAACGTCTCTTGTAGCGGTATTTTATCACATTGGTATTATGCAACGAATTGTTGCAGCTATTGCTCGTGCTATGAACTGGATTATGCGAGTAAGCGGTGCTGAAGCGCTAAGCAATGTAGCCAGTGCTTTCGTTGGTCAAATTGAAGCTCAGGTTATGATTCGACCTTATTTGCCAACCATGACACGAAGCGAACTTTTAGCATCTATGAGTGGAAGTTTAGCGTGCATTGCCGGTGGCATCTTAATTGTATATGCAAACATGGGGCTTCGAGCAGGGCTAAATATTGCACCACAATTAATAGCAGCAAGTTTAATGGCAGCACCTGGTGCGCTTGTCATTTCAAAAATCGTATTTCCAGAAACGGAGGAATCTCAAACGATGGGCAAGGTAAAGCTTGATGTAAAAAGTGGGTACAGCAACTTGATTGATGCCATTAGCCATGGAGCTGCTGATGGATGGAAAATAGCCATGAACGTAATTGCAATGCTTATTGGATTCATTGCATTGATTGCATTTTTAGACTGGACATTATTGAAGATCGGACATATTTTCAATCCTGACTTTCACTTGTCTTTAAACTTAATTTTTGCAAAAATATTTTATCCATTTGCTTGGGCAATGGGTATTCCATCTTCCGACATAAACAATGCTGCTATGTTGTTGGGTCAAAAAATTACTATCAACGAATTTGTTGCTTTCACCAGTCTTACGTCCCATACTGTTCCTATAGTTACGCCTAAAGGGTTGACAATTGTTACTGTTGCTATTTGTGGTTTTGCTAATTTCAGTAGTGTGGGTATGCAAATTGGTGGAATAGGAGCCTTAGTTCCGGAACGAAGAAGCGATTTAGCAAAATTGGGTATGAAGGCTTTGTTGTGTGGCACTTTAGCTTCCTATTTAAGTGCAACAATTGCCGGTATGTTATTTTAAATCAGAATATCCCTTAGCTATTGTAACTAACCCAGAATGGTGTAGAGATATGACTGCATACCAAGAAACCTTTTCTACTTTCGAGTTTAATTAATGACATTCCAAATCAAAAATTCTTTTTCACAAATAGTGCTTTGATTTTTAAAAAGAGTTTACTTCAAAGCTTGGTCTTGGCTTTGTATATAAGTTTGCTCTAAGAACCTAAATGTCTGTTCCGTAGCCAATTTCAATGGTTTATCATCAATGTGAATATTAAAATGCTTCGATAAAGACTTGGGTAAATCATGAATAGAAATAAAGCTCTCTTTTTTAATTTCCCCAACAGTAGAAATGAGATGTTGATTGATGATGCTGATGCGACCATCTTGGGTAGGCAAACTACAAATTAAATTTTGCGTAAAATGCGATTCAATTGCACTTTGCTTAAATTCATTTGCCTGATTAAAATCAGAAAGTACGCAAGATTTTGTTGAAAATAAATATTCAATTCGGGCAGATTGATCAGCCTTTTTGTGTTTCATCACGCAAAAATCATCCTGATGAGGAATAATACAATAATGGTTTCGCCCATCCCATTGAGGTGCTTCTGTATTCATTAATAAGGGCTTCAATGCAAAATCACCAAACCCTACATCCACCAACCATTGCTGTTCTTCCAACTGAACTAAAATAGCAAGATGATCAAATTCATCGCCTATTCTCTTTCCTTTCACTACCCTTCCGGATAATAAGGAAACATCAAATCCCAACTTGCATAACAACATGCTAAACAAACCATTCAACTCATAACAATATCCACCTCTTTGGCGAAGAACAATTTTATCAAACAACAAGTCTTTATGCAAAATAATAGGTATGCCTTTTTGAATATCTACATTTTCAAAGGGCACAGTAAACACATGTTGCCTTAGTAAGCCGGACAATGTTTCTATACAAACCTTGGTTGAGCCAACGAAATGTATCCGATCAAGATATTGCCTCACATCCATAACAAACTATGCTATCAATAATCTGCTCCTAAAATAAAAAAAAGAGTACTAAAAAAAAATCAGCATAGAAAATAATCAACTATGCCTTGGTTGTTTTTCGGAACACAGTCAATAAAAAATAGGTAATCAAATATCCTGTCACCGAAATGCCGATTGACAAAATTGTACCCCCTAAAAAGAAAGCCAAGCCCTCTTCTTTTACTCGCTCAAGCGTGAGTGAATGCCATTCTAATGACCAAGAATGATATCCCAAAAGCCATTTACCGGTAACCAAACTTGCCATCCACCAAAAAGCAGTAAATGGAAAGATACTGATATTGGCAGCAATAAGAAATAAGGCTTTATTGAGCCGTAGTGCAATGGAAGCAGGAATACCTATTGCTAACTGAAAACCCCACACAGGCACTATTCCCATAAAAAAGCCGAAAGCCACAGAGGCAGCTTTAGTATGGTTGCTTTCTTGAGGATTGACAAACAACATTCGCCACATGGTTTTCCAACCTTCCTTTTTCATTAGCAACCGAACAAAATCACGAGGTTTAATCCATAGTAAGGCTATTAAAACTAAACAAGTATTCAACACACTAATTCGTGAAAAATCTTTGAAGGGGCGAAAGTGTGATACTCTTTCTTCTGCCTTAGGATAATAAACAGAAACGGGTACACTATGCACCGGCACACCACTCCACGAAGCACGTACCATCACTTCTATTTCAAATTCATATTTTGTAGTGAAGTAATGCTTGCCCACAATTGATTTAAGTGGATAGCATCGGTATCCGGATTGCGTATCGGGCAATGAAATGCCGGTGTTTACCCAAAACCAAAAATTTGAAAAACGATTACCAAAAGAGCTTTTGGTCGGTACATTTTCTTGATTCATATTTCGTGCACCCACCAATAAAGAACGAGGTTCTTCATCCAATTTCTCCAAAAAGCGAATCAAATCAAGGGCATCATGTTGTCCATCACTATCCAAAGTTATTGCATAGTCGAAGCCTTGGTCAGACGCGGCTTTAAACCCCGTTTGAAGGGCTGTGCCTTTTCCCTTATTAGGTAAGTAGCTTATGCTTTTAACTTCAGGAAAATCTGCTAAAATTTTTGCTGTGTCATCTGTTGAACCATCATTGACAATAATCAAGCGAGAAGTACATGACAATATACTTCGTACTACGGATTCAATACTGCCTGCATTATTAAATGTAGGAAGCAACACACAGGCATTATGTTTGACAAAGGAAGCTTCGTACTTTGGCTTGGGCATGTGGAAACGATCGTGAAACTACTGTTTTAATCTTTTTTCTGAAATGGTAATCTTTTTTGCAATTGCTTCACGCTCATCCTTAGTAGCCACTTCATGTTTTAAGGCTTGATTGTAGTAGTTGATAGCAGATTGATACCAACCTTTTTGTAAGCAATAATCGCCGGCAATTCGATATGAATCATACATATTGGGGTTGCTATGCACCACTTGGGCAGTATCAACATTGAAGCCATGCAAAAGGGCTAATTTGTTTTTTCTATAATCAAGAAAATGGAAATATTCTGGTGAATTTAAAAAACTATCAGGAGCAATATTATCAGCCACAATAGCTATATCTTTATCCTGCTGCAATCCATTCAGTGAAAATATTTTTCTAAAGTCATAGCATACGTATGTACCCAACTGCCATGGCGAAGTGCTAATCCAAAATTTAAGACTATCTGGTTGAAAAATAATGGAATGATGGGCGATGAGTTGATTCACTGCTTTTTCATTACCATCTCCAATATCTGCTCCGCCTAACCCGCGTCTATCTCGTAAGATAGTTGCCATCTTTTGTGGTGATAATGGATAGTTTTGCTGCATCAGCTCCTGCAACCTTTGATACCGATAAACAGATGCGCTTTTATCTTTTTGCTCAAGGTTTAATTTTTGATTTTCAAACAATTTACTTTGATAGTGATTAGTGCATTGAATAACGTTGACTCCGGGGTCATAAATATCTAATTGATTCGGTGTTTTTTCAATAATGATAGACTTTTTATCGGCTGCACTTCCTACTAAAAAACTTTCAGACACAAACATTTTTCTTCTCTTAGCAATGGCTATTGCCTGGTCTATATTTCCGGCATATTGCAGTACTTCACGGGCAACTAATGAAACTGGAGTTGCTGCCCCAAGGGGTATATCAGACCTTGCAGCATTGATAGTAACAGTCAAACCCTTTTCATTCATTCCACTGACAACACCTGTAAATCCACCCCAAGTGATGGAGGCAAACGCAAATCCATTTTTAGGCTTGTAAAAAGAAACAATTTTATTTTCAGCAAATTTATCGCCAACCCAAAAATCAAAATTTCGACCTAACAACATAGATCCATTTTCTGTCTTGTCACCCCATGCACCAAAACTCGTGCAACCAACCAGCATCATGTTTTGCAAAGCATGCCCAATATCGTGAGCAGCATGATAATTCAAAATTCGAGCGTACTTGCTGCCAATCCAACTAAAGCTATCTGCAGCAGCATGAGAAATACCGTAAATCTCTTGTTTATATTCATCGGTAACGTGGTCAGGTAAATCGCGATTGATAAACCCAACAACATACTTCAGAAAGTGCAAATAATCTTTGGAGGGAATCATTCGCTTTATTTCATCGGTGAAAGCAATTTCTTGAGAAACTATTTCTTCTTGTGATAATTTACCTTCCTTAACACCCATTTCAAATGGTGCACCCGAAATATACATTTCATATAAACCCCAACGATTTTTTCTAATCCAATTATCATTCACATGATAAAGTGTGCCTTCAATATGTTTACGAGGCACAGAAAAAGCAGTAGTGTCGGCAACAAAAGGTGGCTGAATATTAGAGACCTTCCATACATACAGGCAAAAACCAAGAATGAGTAAAACAAAAATGCCCACGATAATAGCGAGCACTTTCAGCGTTTTTTTCAAAATTCGCATAGCACAAAGGTAAGTCAACCTTCAAAAATGAACAGAAATTGGTTAAACTGACTGTGTATTAGTATTCAATGTTCAGATTTAATTGTTCTTTCAGAGAGGCTAATGCGGGATTTTCATCCATCATCTCCTGTAGCAAATCTGATTTAGAAAGCACCTTTGGCTGAGCTTGAATGTTGGTTTCATCTAGGCGTACTTCTGTTGTTACTCGAACTAATACACCTGTCTTTTCCCTAAAAAAATCAATTAGTTGATTTCGTTGTTCTTTGGCATATTCTTCCGACAAATCAGAGGGAGCCACCAACCTAATTTCATCTTCCGACACTAACTCTACGGACATAGAAGAAAACTGCGCATAGTACATTGTCTTTCCTTCTTCTTTGAGTTGTCTTTTATAAATTTCAAAGGCATCCTCAACTATTTTTATTGTTACCGTTTTTTTTTCTTCTTCATTCAATTGCGATGTATTGATCGGCACATCTATTTCATCTAACAATGACTTTTGAACGCGTCTTGCCTTGGGTAATGTTGATGGTGGTTCAGATACTATGTTTACCACCTCTTGCTTAGGCTCCGGAGGTTGATTTGATACTTGATGTGATGCCGGAGAAGAGGGTGCAGGCATTTCTGCTACCCTATTTGTAGGCGTTGATTGCTTTCCAGCTATGTCGTCAGGCTTTTTTTTTTCTATTTGCGCTGATGTAGCTTGTAAAATATAGCACAAACGAATCAGGCACATTTCGATATGCAATCTTTTATTGGAAGCACTTTTGTAGTTCAGTTCTGCTTCATTAAGAACATTCAGGGCAGAAATAATAAAGGAAGGCGGTGCTTGGCTTGCCTTTTCCAGATAAATAGGTTTGTGATCATTTGGCACTTCCAGTAAACGCACCATCCGCTGATCTTTACACAGCAATAAATTCCTGAAGTGTTCAGCTAAACCTTCAATAATTACATTTCCTTCAAATCCTCTTTCCAACACATGATCCAAAGCCAATAAAGTTCCACTTACATCTTGACTAAGCAAACAATCGCCCAATTGGAAATAAAAATCAGCATCGAGCATATTCAGATGCTCCATAGTGGCTGCATAGCTTAATTGTCCGTTTGTAAAACCCGCAATGCGATCCAACATCGAAAGGGCATCACGCATACAGCCTTCACTCTTTTGAGCGATGACATGTAATGCAGCTTCCTGTGCAATCATTCCTTCCTTTGTGGCTATGCCTTGAAGATGATCTACTATATGCTGCGTAGTGATTCTTTTAAAGTCAAAAATTTGGCAACGGCTCAGAATTGTTGGTAATATCTTATGCTTTTCTGTAGTAGCCAGAATAAAAATGGCATAGGACGGAGGTTCTTCCAAGGTTTTCAAAAACGCATTGAAAGCTTGAGAACTAAGCATGTGCACCTCATCAATAATGTATATTTTATACTTACCTTGTTGGGGTGCAAATCGAACTTGGTTTACTAATTCACGAATATCTTCGACACTATTATTGCTGGCTGCATCTAATTCAAAAATATTGAAAGAAGCATTATTTTTAAAGCTCAGACAACTGCTACATTCATTGCAGGCTTCCATTTCAGCAGAGGGGTGCTCACAATTAATTGTCTTAGCTAAAATGCGTGCACAAGTGGTTTTTCCAACTCCTCTTGGCCCACAAAAAAGGTAAGCATGTGCCAAATGCTGGTGGCGAATAGCATTTTTTAGGGTAGTGGTAATATGCTCTTGACCGATTACGGTGTCAAAAGTTTGAGGACGATATTTTCTCGCGGAAACGATATAATTCTCTGCCATAGAACTTGGTTCAGTTCAAAAATAACGGGCAATATCGGAATGAAAAAAAATAACTGTTACATTGCTTAAAATAACTGAGAATAATCATACTCATTCGGGCTTTTTAGCTTTTAAATCAGCCTTTTTACGTCCTGCTTCTTTTAGTGCCTTATCAACAATCCATTCAAGCTGTCCATTGACGCTTCTAAATTCATCTGAAGCCCATTTTTCCAAAGCTTTGTAAGTTGCCTCGTCCATGCGCAGCACAAAATTCTTTTTCTTATCAGCCACTGCAAAATGAAATTATTGATATAATGTTCCCGTATTCAAAACAGGCTGTGCTGCTTTTTCTCCACAAAGCACAACCATTAAATTACTGACCATCGTTGCTTTTTTCTCTTCATCAAGTTCCACAATTTTTTTCTTGCTCAACTCTGCTAAAGCCATTTCCACCATACCCACAGCTCCTTCCACAATTTTATATCGTGCCGCTACTATAGCTGTTGCTTGTTGTCTTTGCAACATAGCTCCAGCAATTTCAGGTGCATAAGCAAGGTGACTAATGCGTGCTTCCATGATTGAAATGCCAGCTGTTCCAAGTCGTTCCGTTAATTCTTTTTCCAGCAATTCATTTACTCGTTGCCCGCCATCACGAAGGGTGATGGTAGCACTTTCATCTTCAATGTTATCATAAGCAAAACTTGTAGCCAGATTTCTGACTGCCGCCTCGCTTTGAGTTCGAACATAAGTTAGATAATCAGCCACTTCATAAGCCGACTTATAGGTATCTTTTATCTGCCAAACGATTACAGCAGCGATTTCTATCGGGTTGCCCATCTTGTCATTTACTTTTAGCGTGGGTGTTGCTAAATTTTGTGCTCTCAATGACAATTTGAAAGTTGCATAAAGAGGATTGACAAAAAACAATCCGTTCTCCTTAATAGAAGAAACATACTTACCAAAGAAGTTCAAAACTCGTGCATGATTTGGTTGTACTATCATCAGTCCTTTCCAAAGAAAAACAGTAATAAAAATGCCTGGTATTGCTACCCATAACATTTCTATATGGCGTTCTACTAATGTAAAACAATAGATACTAACAGCTAGCAGTAAGATAGACAACATAAGCGCGAGATAGCCGTTCATTGGGCGAGATACTTTTTCCATAAAATTTTGTTTTAAAATGATGTCATTTTGATATCAAATTTATAATTTCAAAATTTTCTGACCAAATTTAATTTTTGATAAAAAGATCTCTATTCATTAAACAGAAAACTAGCTGAATTAAGTAAATAAGGCGTTTTTAGACCAATGAATAAAAAAGATCGGTCATCAAAAATCTTCTCTTGAATTGTGTTTTTGTCGTCAGTCTTTTAAACTATTTTTGCACAATTTTATTCTTATGGCTTCACTACAATCATCCCACAAACCGGCTTGGCTTTTATTAGAAGACGGAACCTATTTTACCGGAAAATCTTTAGGAGCAAGCGGCACAAGTGGCGGTGAATTGTGCTTCAACACCGGCATGACAGGTTATCAGGAAGTTTTTACCGACCCTTCATATTTTGGTCAAGTACTGATTATGAACACAGCTTATGTAGGGAATTATGGCGTAAAAAAAGGCGATGTAGAGTCCGGAGGAATAAAAATCAAAGCATTAGTTTGCAAAAATATTTCCAATCGTTTTAGTCGAATGAAGGCTGATGCGAGTTTAGAAGAATATTTAGTTCAAAATGACATTGTAGCCATTTATGATGTAGATACCAGAGCATTGGTACAACACATTCGTAGTAAAGGAGCCATGAATGCAATTGTTACTACTGACTTAATGAATAAAGTTGATTTACAAAAGGAGTTGGACAAAGTGCCCAATATGCGCGGGCTTGACCTTACAAAAGAAGTAACGACTAAGGAGCCTTATTTTGTTGGAAATGAAAATGCGAAATATAGAATTTCAGTTCTTGACTATGGTGTAAAACAGAGTATGTTGCATTTGCTTTCATCCCATGATGCCTACTTAAAAGTTTTTCCGGGTACCGCTTCTGCTACCGAAATTTTTGCCTTCAAACCAGATGGAATCTTCGTTTCAAACGGACCTGGTGATCCGGGTTCAATGGATTATGCGGTATCTACCATAAAAGAAATTTTAGCTTCTGAGAAACCATTATTTGGCATTTGTTTGGGGCATCAATTATTAGCCAGAGCGCACGATGTTCCCACTTTTAAAATGCACCATGGACATAGAGGATTAAACCATCCGGTAAAAAACTTATTGACAGGAAAGTCTGAAATCACAACTCAAAATCATGGCTTTGGTGTAGATGTAAATGCAGCTCAACAATCCAAAGAAATCGAAGTAACACATATCAACCTAAACGATGGCTCTATAGAAGGGCTTCGAGTAAAAAACAAACCTGCATTTTCAGTCCAATACCATCCCGAAAGCACACCGGGGCCACATGACTCTCGATATTTATTCAACGAATTTATTCAATTGATTAAACAAAATAAATAAGACCAATTCTGTATTAACCAATAGAAACCGCAATTTTAGCAACAAAATTATCATGGAAAAGATTCTCATAATAGGCGCGTGTGGACAGATTGGTGTTGAATTGACCCTTGCCTTACGTAAAGCTTATAGCAATCAACAAGTAATTGCAACTGATATTCGAGAGGAACACGAATTACTGAAAGGTACAGGCCCCTACGCAATCCTAAATGCCATGGACGCTACGGCATTGCTCGAAATCATTCGAAAAGAAAAAATCACACAAGTTTATTTGCTGGCAGCCGTTCTTTCTGCAACCGGAGAAAAAGACCCTAAACGAGCTTGGGACATCAATATGCAAAGCCTTATGCAACTGTTGGATATAGGCGTGCAAGAAAAACTACATAAGATTTATTGGCCCAGTTCAATAGCTGTTTTTGGGACAAGTACCCCAAAACAAAATACCCACCAAAAAACAATTATTGAACCGCAAACTGTTTATGGTATCAGCAAATATGCCGGAGAACTTTGGTGTCAATACTACCACGACCGTTGGGGGCTTGATGTACGTAGCCTTCGTTATCCGGGTTTAATTAGTTGGAAATCGGCACCCGGAGGCGGTACCACAGATTATGCCATCGAAATTTTTCACGAAGCATTACGCAGCGGACATTACACTTGCTTTTTAGAAAAGGGAGCTTATTTGCCCATGATGTATATGGATGATGCCATTCGTGCAACCATTGAATTGATGGAAAGCCCTGTTGAAAAAATAAAATCTCGCATGTCCTACAATATTAGTGCCATGAGTTTTTCACCGGAAGAGATTGCAGCAGAAATAAGAACCCACCTTCCTAATTTCTCAATTGACTATGCACCGGATTTTCGCCAAAAAATAGCTGAAGGATGGCCACAAAGCATTGACGATAGTGCTGCAAAAGCAGATTGGGGATGGAAGTCTGAATTTGACTTGAAGAAGATGGCAAACGAAATGCTAACCCATTTAAAGAGTTAGTATTTACTAAAAAACATTTTAGAATACCTGGCATTTTCTGGGTTATGAATTTTTTGTTTCCTTAGTCAGTTTTAGGTTTAGTTATTGCTTTCTTCATTATGCTTTTAAGAATAGTTGGTAAGTAGTTTTACTTTCTGCCAAGCTGATTTTTACTGCTAATTATTTTCTGATCTTGTTGTGCTTTCATGCAATGGTGTGGTATATGTGCCTACCCAATAAAAGACGATTGGCAAGTTTAATATTCACTCTTGAATTGATTACATTTTGGCGTGTTGACAATGTGGTGGTTGCACTTTATTTGTTGTAATGGGCTTATAAAACAAAAATCTGGTATCTCTTGGAAAAGCTTCTTTGTTTAGCCTCATAAGTTTATTATTCTTGTATTGCAAGATCATTACAAGTTACAGTGCATCATATCACCGATAATTTTAGAGATGGACTTGAGTATATTGGTGCATCACAAACACTTGGTTTTGGGAAAATCATGAATGGGAATACTTACAATGTTAATACCTCCTATTTCTTTCTACTTATAATGGTAATTTTCCTCGTTATGCTCAGTTGGCACTTCTATCCTCTTCAGAAAATCACTTTTATAAATCTGATCATTATTGTATTCTTCTCGATTGTTTATGTGTTAAATTTTCATCGCGGATTAGTAAGACATACCATTGAAAAAGAAGGAGTGGATAAATTTTTAATTTCCATTCATTATTTTATGATACCCTATTGTTTCATTAGATTCTTTCGGATAAAAAAACATAGGCTTTGGATTTCCAGCATTATTGGTTTTTTATTTTTAATGGCATTTAAAATACCCCAACGCAGGACGATAAACCTTTCATCAATGAGGCACTTAACAACAAATGAAAAAGAAAACTTTGGCACTTTTTAGACCTTGTGCGCCTGATCAATATGGCAATCACAAACATGCACAAATCATTTACAAAAACGTCTATTTCAGCCCATGTGTTTAAGAATTTAGGATACTCCCTAGCTTAGGAAACAACCAAAGTATGAAGCAAATTTTAGTGGGCGAGGTATTGACCGAAATCAACCAATTGAAGTCAGATATTCCTACGCAAAGGTTGCCGTGAAAAACAGAACATACACAGACAATGAGGTATTGGGATTGGAAAAAAGAAAAACGTATTCGCTTGGCAAATCAAAAATTAGTAGTTCTTTCCGGTGCTGGAATCAGTGCTGAAAGCGGCTTACAGACTTTTAGAGATCATGATGGGCTTTGGGAAAATCACCGCATTGAAGATGTAGCAACTCCTCGTGCTTGGCAAAGAAACCCACAATTAGTACTCGACTTTTACAACAAGCGTCGTGCTGCTGTAAAAGCAGCTATTCCAAACGCTTGTCATTTAGGATTGGTAGCATTAGAAAAGCACTTCGATGTACAAATCATCACACAAAATATTGATGATCTGCATGAACGTGCCGGATCTTCACAAGTACTGCATTTGCACGGCGAGATTTTCAAGATGCGTAGTGAAAGCAACCCATCTCTTATCTACCCAATAAATGAAGACATAAAAATGGGTGATAAAGCAGATGATGGTGCTCAATTACGACCACATATTGTTTGGTTTGAAGAACCTGTACCTATGATAGAACAAGCAATTCCAATCATACAAGCAGCCAACATTTTTGTTTTGATAGGCACATCTTTAGCAGTTTATCCGGCTGCCGGATTGATTGATTATGTGCCGCCAAGAGTGGACAAATATGTATTAGATAAAAGAATTCCAGCCACTTCTTATTTCTCTATCATTCCTATTGAAATGCCAGCTACACAAGGTATTGAGGTGCTGATAGACAAGCTTCAGGCTTCGATTTTGTAAGCAAGCTCAAAAAAACATTCATTTTTCTGTTTCTTTTTTGAGTTACGAAATAAGAATTTAGAATATCATACTTAGAATTTTAGGCGAAGTCCTCCTATTAAATTAGTTCCATACACTGGATAATTATACCAGCGTTGGTATTGATTGTTGAATAAATTATTGACTTGAATAAAGGCAGATAATCTTGGAATGAACTGGTATTCGCCACTAAATCCAAAATCAAAAATAGCGGGAAGCTTTACCGTCTGATGAGCTAAGTTGCGAGCATATATTCCCCCCATCACATTCAGATAAGCAGCTATATCGAGTTTAGGAAGAGGTTTCCAATGAAAATCGCCTCTTAGGCGAACACCCGGCTGATGCCAAACATAGGCAAAAGAACTTTGAGTGTAGTTAGTAAAGGTTCCAGAAAGACCAATGCTGATTGTCCTTGCAATTTGATATCGTGCGGTTAACTGAAGCGCAATAGCAGTTATATGACTATCGTATAAAAGATAGAATTGCTTTTGATCGAGTGTATCATTGAGAAACAAAGGGAGGTTGTTAAATTGAAGCCAGCTGAACTTTCCCCCAAAAGAAAAATGATTACCTACTTTGCTTTCTAAAGAAGCGAATATTTCATCTATGCGTGTCTGCTGAACATCAAAATTTGGGATTAGATACGGATTTTGATTGCTTAACGCTCGTAGAGTATTTGCTTGTAAATGTGCTTGCCACCCCAACCCTATCAGAACATTAGTTTTGGCAGGGATATACGAAAGGGAAAGATCCGGCAACAAGTAACTATTACTGATCATGCCAAGCGTAGGATTGACACCTAATTTGGCTTTAAATCCCGCGCTACGAAAAGCAATATTAGGTGTCAGTTGAAGGATATAATTATTAAAAACCGATTGAGATTGGGACTGGTGAATATATTGTCCTCTTATTCCTATACCGGCAGAAAATGAACTATCAATTGTTTTTGATACCGGAAGATCGAAAGTAATACCTTGTTCTGAAATGCCTTGATCATTATTGTAAATCGTGAATCCAATCATGGCTTTATAGTCCAGTCCAAACTTATTTGGCAAGTTGTTTTGCGCTCCCACAAAAGCATTTACGCCTGTGTAAGTAATTTGTGATTGCAATGCGGAATAATCATACAAGTTATGATCATAGCCATAGTAATGAAAACGATTACGTACAATATCCAGTCCGGCACTCCATTCGTTTCCTTTTGTATGAAGTTTTCCCTCTACTTCTAAACCGGAAAGAGAAGATTTTTGATTTTTGATACTTCCTTCTTGCGATAAATGATGTAGATGTATAGTGCTGTTGTAATTTTTATTTTGAAATTGAGCAATGCCTGCATCAAAAAATATAGAAGATTGAGTCCCAGCACCTATCATGGCATAGTTTACAAAAGGCAGTGCCGATGAGTCTTTTCCCAATGCTAACGGTCGCAAAGGCAGCGAGGAGTAGGTATAGTATAAAGTTTGTTGCGGGATATCATATTTAAAGTTTGGGCGCGAAGTATCGTGTGGGGGCAAGTCGGGCTTAAATTCCGGTTTAGGTGTTTGTTTCACCTTAGGTTGATAGGTCTGAATAACCTCAATTGTGGTCGGTGGCAATGAGGAGTCTGGTCGTTGTTGCGCAAACGACTGTAAGTTTATACTCAGCAACGCCAGAGTAAACCATAGCGTTATTTTAGTTCTTTGCATGTTCATCACTGCTTCAATTTCGACTGTTGCCGTTCTAATTTTCTTACCTCATCCAATTTTCGTTCAGCTTCCTTTTTCAAGTCGGCAATTTTGGTATTTTTCACTAAGCTTTGAAGTGTTGCTTTAGCGTTAAAATAATCTTTTTGTTTAGTCAAAATATCAGCAATCAAGAGGTAAGATTTTACGATCCAAAAATCATTGCCGGCGTTTAGCTTCAAAGCAGACGCAGCAGCACTCTCTGCATCTCTTAGGTTCCCTTGTTTGAAATAGCTTTCAGCAACTCGATATCGTGCTTCAGCTGCAATTTCTGAATTCGAAGCATCTGCAAGGGATTTATAGATTGTCAGAGCGTCTCCATCATGTCCTTTTTGTGTAGCAATTTTTGCTCGAATCATTTTTGCCTGATCAACCAACTGCTGATTCAAATCGGGGATTTGAGTTAAGGTATCGGCATAAGACGCTGCCTGATCAAATTTTTCGGTTTGATAATAAGCATTCATTAAACCGGCATACGCACTTTGTAATTGTTCTTTACTCATAGCTGTGTTGCGCAATTGAGCATAATAATCAGCCGCCTTATCAAATCGTCCCAGCATATAAGCAATGTTAGCAGCTCGTGCTGCTGAAGGCTCCGTAAACTCGCTCCAGGGTTGGTTTAGCACCATATCATAATCAGGCAAAGCACCTTCAAGTTCTTTCAACTTCCATTGGCTTTCTGCTTTGTAATAGTGTGCACGAGTAGCAAAGATTCCTTGAGGAAACTTTTCTAAATAATTCTTTAATGCAGCTTTTGCCAGTGTCCATTTGGCGGCAACAATTTGAGCTTCAGCCGCTGCATAATAGGTGGAATCCATTTGAGCTGATCCGGCAGAAGGCAAATTGTTTTCTTTCAATAATTGTGCAAATGCTTCGGGCTGATTGGATTCTACAAACAAACTTTTGAGAGCATCTAATGCAGACATTCTTTCAGGGCTTGTAGGAAAATCGGCTACAACGTGTTTATATGCATCTACTGCTTTTTTACTATTGTCTAACTGTTGATAGGCAAAGCCAATTTTCATCCAGCCTCGAGCAGCAAAATTGCGCAAATTGTTATCCGTAGTAAGCGGTAGCAGTGCATTTATAGCTGATAGATACTTTTCTTCTTCAATAAGGGTCGATCCTAATTCAAACCGTGCATCACCGTTATATTTAGAGTTTTGGTTGGTTGCTAATTGCTGCAATAAGGCAATTTTTTCTACACTCTTACCTTGCACACCCAACACGGTAGTTTTTTGTAGTAGGGCATAGTCTGCATCTTCCCCACCCAAACTGATAGCTTTATCATAGAGAGACAAAGCGTCTTTATAATTTTTTCGCATAAAAGCTGCATCTGCTTCGCGAGCAGTTGCCATAGCACTAATTGTTTGGTCTGCATCTTTTGCTTTGGCAAAATAATTTTGGGCGGCTGCATAGTCTTTTTGATTCATAGCATTGTAACCCATTAGTAAAGACGCATTGGCTAATGTTGCTTGAGGGCTTATTTTGCTGACATTGCCAAACTTGTCCATCTTAACTATAAACTGTTTAAGGTAACTTAATGCTTCGTCAGAGTGGTCATTTCGGGTTGCCAATTCACCTAACCAAAAATAGGCGGCTGCTTCATAAGATTTATCTGATGCTTGCTGCAAGGATGCGATTAAAAGTTTTTGAGCTTGCCCCCATTCCCCTTGCTGATATTCGTTCATGGCAAAACCATAAGTAGCTTTTTGCCAAACTCGCCAATAATCCGGCGATTTATCAAGTACTGTTTTCAGATATTGATAGGCTTCTTCATATCGCTGAGATTTAATCAATACATCGGACAGATAGGTTTTTGCTTCGCCGGCATAGTCGCTCGTTGGAAATGATTGAATTAAGGATTTAAAGCTTCTAACGGCATCTTGATTGAAACCCAATTCGTAAGAAAGTTTTCCATAAAGTAAAAGTGAAGCTTCTTGTTGCCCTACATTAAAAGACATATCTGAACAAACGCCAAAGGCATTTCGAGCACTTTTTTTATCCTTTACTTTTAAATAGCAATCACCCAAAAGATACATAGAAGTTTGCCCTAGTGAATCTTGGGCATCGCTAAGCGGTTTAAATTTATCAATAGCATGTTTCCATTCATTGACACGATAATAGCTATAAGCCATTTCATACAATTCTTCTTTTCGAATAGCTTCTACATTGTCATAGTAATGCTCAAAAAAAGGTAAAGCCTCACCATAGCGTTGTTCTTCAAACAAAACTTGTGCAGCCAGCAAATACAATTCATTATCGTAGAAGAGTTTATCTTTTTGTTTGGTTAGCCTGATAGCCTCTTCCAATGCCTTTTTACGGGCACCGGTGAAGTAATAAATCTCCGCGATATAGTATGGAACAATTCCTTTGTATTGAGGCTCGTTCTGAATTCGTTGAAAGCTATTTAGAGCATCCTCATACTTACTGTCGTTATAAGCAAGCAAACCGTAATAGTAATTTCCTTGCACAAAATATTTCCCAGGCACCTCTTTTATAGAAGCAAAGAGTGTAGATGCATTGTCAAACCGACGACTATTAAAGTATGCGTAAGCAAGTTCAAATTTTGCGTTTGCAATTTCTTCATTGGTCAAATTAGCTATACCTGCTGATTCAAAATATGGAATTGCGTTGGTGAGTTGTTCATGTTCAAAATAAAAATGAGCCAATGCCAAAGACACTCTTTGTTTATAGGCAGGCTTTACATGCTGTTGTAAAAACTGAAGAGCTGAATCTTCGGCACCGAGATCGTTCAGCTTTAATTGGGACAGGGTACGTATCCAAATGGCTCGACTTTTTTCATCTTCTGTAGTGATAGTTGCTTGAGCATGGTTTAAAAACGCATTGGCAGATTGTATAGCAAGCCGATAATGTCCATTTTCAAATTGATTGTTTGAAAGGCGCAACCAGTCTTGGTTAGGGCTATTATTTAATAGTTCCTGTGCCCCTGCTTTTAAGCTATAAAAAATCAGAATTGTTGCACAAATAAATAGTCGATGACTGTAGCTCAAATAGCTCATTCAATTAAGAATCACGTTAAAAATTCCAAGTAATGTTTAGACTGGGGAAAATAGGTAACTGATACACGCGCTTTGGGCTGGTGCGGCTTATATAAAAGATATTGTTCCGGTCATAAACATTCGTAACACTTAGGGTAGTTTCTATATTACTGAACTTGGTAATGATAAATCGCTTTTTCACAGACAAGTCTAAGCGGTGATACCAAGACAAGCGTCCTCCATTAATTTGATTGGCATAGATGATACCCAAATTACCGTTGTTTTGCGTAACTGAGGCATTTGTACCTGTGATGGAAGGATCTTCATAAAACCCTTGCGTTTGTGTGAAAGGGAAAGGAGAACCTAAATTAAAGCGCAATGACAATTCAAGGTCTTTCTTTTTACCAGCAGAATAAGAAGCTACGATATTAGAATTGAACCTTCTGTCAAAAGGTGGTGGATACGATTGCAGTGAAGGTGTATCCAGCACTGTTTGGGCTACAAGTGTTTTATATATTACATGCTGATAGGACATCACACCCCAAAAGAAAAATCTTCCTTTGCTATATTTTGCAGATAAATCAACGCCATAAGCTTGCCCGTTTCCTGCCAAAAAATCACCGGGATTATTAATGCTCTTGGTGCGGTTGAGTTCAATGTTTTGAGTGAAATTTTTATACCAAGGTTCAAGGTTAAATTCTATATCTGCAACATCAACCTCGATACCACCCAGAACATGATAAGCCGTTAACAAGTTTGTTGGGATATAGTTTCCATCTGTGTTCTTGATTGACACATCGGGGCTCAATAAAAACCCGTTGAAAAAGTTAACAATATCGCGATCAGATCGTGTACTGATGATGCTTTGAGAATACAAACCAGCGGCTGCTTTCAACCGTACATTTTGTGTGATGTTGTATTTCATACCTACACGAGGTTCAGGTGAAAATTTAGAAATAGCTGAATAGTATTGTAAACGAACACCCGGCTCAAAAATGAACTTATCGTTGATATTCTTTCTCCAAATTACATACAAGGATCCAATGGTGTTTCGGCGATCCAAGCCTATGTTTGTTCCTGCACCGGTTGCATAGTCAATAGATGTATGCAAACCACTTACTTCAACACCATATTTTAGCATACTGTGGCCAGGCAGAAAATAGGAAAAATCCAATCCTCCTTCAAAGCCATCAATTTGGCTGCTGCGTGGTGAAAATCCAATTTCATTCGCTGTAATATTATAGTGACTATACGCAAATTTTCCACTGATAAGTGCGGCAGAACTGCCCGGCGTAACTACAAATGTTGCACCGGCTCCTTTCGCATCCCAATGGAAATTAGCAGTTTCTTTACCTGGGGTATCAGGATCAAAAGTTCGAGCTAAGTCATTGAAACTAAAACCAAATAAATTTAACTTACTACCATTTTCGCCACTAAAAGTTACCTTTCCATAAGCATCGGTAAAAGAATAGGGAAGTCCACTTTTAAAAGGCTCTCCCATGCCTCCATACAAAGTTTTACTGGTGCTTTCTAAATAACTATTTTTAAAAGAAAGTAAAAAAGTGGTGCTTCCGCTTCCTTCTTTTTTGGGCTTTCTTAGCGGACCTTCCAACATAGCACGAGCCATAATAGGCGAAACAGATAATTTGCCGGAAAGTCTATTTTGATTTCCGTCTTTTGTGCGAATATCAAGAATAGCACTGGTGCGATTTCCATACTGAGCATTAAATCCGGCTGATTGAATTTCTACATTCCGAATGGCATCAGTTTCAAATACGGAATAAAGTCCAATCGAGTGAAATGGGTTGTAAATAGTAACGCCATCCAGCAAAATTCCGGTTTGTGAAGGCGCCCCTCCACGAATATATAACTGACCGCCTTGGTCGCCTGTGAAAACTACGCCTGGAGCAACTTGCAGATATTGTGCAATATCCGGTTCGCCTCCTGCACTGGGCAACAGTTTCATTTCGCGAGGCGTTACGGTTGTAATACCAATATTAACCGTGTTAATTCGTTCTGTTTTACGGGCACTCACTTCCACCCCACTAAGCATTCTATCTTCCTTGTTTAGGAAAAGTTTTTGAGTTGCAATTCCATCAATTTTTAGTGTAAGGTTTGCCGTTGCCGTGTCATACCCCATTAGGGTAGTCCAAATAATATAGTTTCCGGCAGCCATTTTAGGGAAAGAAAAATATCCATTTATATCTGTTTGTGCAGCCGTTTTGGTTCCTTTAATCACCACATTCACAAAGCTCATGGGCTCGCCGGAAGCTTTTTCATACACAAAGCCGCGAATGGTGCCATTTTGAGCAAAGGCAATGCTGCCAGTAAATAGCAAAGCCATTAAGATGCTGAAACGTTGTCTCATTGTAGTTATTTGTAAACGTGTGGATAGTATTTGTGAAAAGATATTAAGCGCGCTAAGGTAAACAAAGATAGGCATTGACTACACGCGAACTTGTGTAATCTCTTTGCAATTTTCAAATAACCTTAAAAGGAGCAATAATTGCAGTAATTTGCCTAAATGAAAATTTTTTCAGCCTTACAAATAAAGGCTTGTGATGCTTATACTATCTCAGCTTCCAAAATTTCATCATTGGACTTGATGGAGCGTGCAGCCATTGAATGTGTATCTTGGATAACGCAAAATTTTCAACCCTCCCAATTATTTGTCACTCTTTGCGGTACAGGCAACAACGGTGGTGATGGACTGGCAATCACTCGTATGTTACACGAATTGGGTTATGGTGTAAAAGCATTTCAGGTTGGCGACATAGACCGAATGACCCAAGATTGTAGAGCAAACCTCAACCGCTTGCAGCACATAGACCCTTCGTTGATACAAAGCGTTCCTGAGCAAAGTTTTATATCAGATTTACCTCCCAACATTATAATCATTGATGCCTTATTTGGCACCGGACTTAATCGTCCTTTAGAAGGTTGGTTAATTGACTTTGTAGAACAGGTCAATGAGTTTCCCAACTTAAAAATTGCTATTGATATTCCCAGTGGAATGCCTGCCGATACGGTTCCGGAGCCGGAAGCTGCTATTATACATGCTGATTTCACTCTTAGTTTTCAATTTTATAAGCGATCTTTTCTTCATAAAGAAACAGGCGTTTTAGCCGGTGAAATAAAGGTGTTGGATATCGGCTTAAATAGTCATTTTATCGAAGCTACGCATACTAATTATGAAATGCTTACGAAGGATGTAGCTAAACAATTAGTCAAACATCGTTCGACCTTTTCACATAAAGGAACTTATGGACACGCCGTGCTGGTTGGCGGAAGCAAAGGCATGATGGGTGCTATTTGTCTAAGTGCCTTAGCAGCCTTGCGTTCTGGATGTGGAAAGCTAACCGTAGTCGTACCCCAATCAGGTTATGCAATAGCTCAAACTTTAGTGGCTGAGGCGCTCTGCCTACCGAATGGTCAAGATTTTGTAGAAGACATCAGTAGCTTTGAAAAAATTTCTGCTATCGGAGTTGGAC
>JAFDXP010000064.1 GCA_018267875.1 Bacteroidota bacterium
ACGCCAAATGCTTTGTTGGAGCGTACTTTGATTTGTTGCGTGCTGCTTTCTACACCATTTTGGTAGTCGTCGGCAGTAGTGAATGGAATGCTTACGGTTGATCCCGTTGCTGAGTTATTGGCTACGAAGGTGATTTCAAGCGCGTTGCTCAAAGCAAGTTGAACAGTTTGTGTAGCTGTTCCTGATGCGTTGGCGGTACTGGGTGCTTGTGCGTTGGCTGCGGTTGCGAATCCGATGATGGCTGCTGTTGCGATGATGATCTTTTTCATGAGGTTTTGTTTTTGGTGTTTTGTTTTTTGTTTAAAAAAGTTTTTTGTTTTGGTGTTTGTCATTTGTTTTGTTTGACGATGCAAAGATTAGACGGCGATTCAGATGGAGCAAGAAACGACATAGCAGTTAACGACAGCTTTGCAAGCGGTTAACAAGTCGTTTACAATTTCTAATAACCATTCTTAAAAGAGGAAATGACTTTTCTACCAATAACCACTACCCTAATTTTTTAACTATACTTTGCTGGCATTAATCATTTTTTTAGCTTTATAGCTTTAAAACACAACTATGCGAAAGCTCATTACACTTTTGGCTTGCGGAGCCATTTCCACACAATTATCTGCTCAAATATCTATTACAGCAGCAGACATGCCTGTAGCCGGCGATACTTTACGATATAGTAATGTTGTCGCTTTGGGAAGTAATATTAACCTAACTAACACTGGCGCAAACATTGCTTGGGATTTTTCCAACATTGTTCCCATCAGTCAAGCTGTGGATGCCTACAAAACAGCCATGCAAGTCAATCCTGTTTATGCTCTTACCATATCAACCAGTGCTTATGGTTACAAGGTTGCTGATTCACTACCTGGCATGGGAGGTTTATTGCCTATTTCAGTGAAAGATCTTTATACCTTTTTTGCAAAAAAGACAAACCCTTCTCGTTTTATAGCCGATGCATTTGGAGCTAACATTTCGGGGCTTCCTACCGCGGCAAATTATAGTGACCCTGATGAGTGGTATTTCTTCCCTTTGCAGTTTGGAAATCATGACAGCTCTACATTTAAATTGAGTTATAGTTTAGCATCAATAGGGTCGTTTTCTCAAGCAGGCAATCGCGTTTCTACTGTTGATGGATGGGGAACCATCATGACACCACATTTTACCAGTCCAGTTAATTGTATTCGAATTCGTTCTGTAATCAATGAGGTGGATTCTATTTCTTTTAGTGGTACATCATTTGGTATTCCACGAAAATCTGTTGAGTATAAGTGGTTATTAAATGGCGAGCACTACCCTGCTTTGTGGGTTACTACCACTCTTGTTGGATCAACAGAAACCATTACCACCATTCGTTTTCGTGATCATTATCGTCCGGCTTTGGGCATTGCAGACCTTAATCATTCAATCACTATGCTAAGTGTATATCCGAATCCCGTTCTCAATGGAAATACTTCCATTTCCGTTCCATCAGCTTGGAATGATTATCAAATTGAAGTTTATGATACAAAAGGAAGTTTATTAATTTCACAAAGAAACAATCCGAATATTGCTACTGACCAATTATGTGCTGGTCAATACTTAATTCGTGTAAATAGTGAAAATGGAACTGGTTTTGCCAAATTTTTAAAATAAAGCAACATTATCAAACTTGGGAAGCCGGCAAATATTGTTTTTGTCGGCTTTTTTTGTTCTCAACCTATAAATTTTCATTCACCAATAACTAAACGAAATCCATTTCAATTTTCTAACTAAAAAAGGTAGTGAATGCAGTATATGATACGCTCAAACCCTTGCCTGCATCGTTTTTAGAGTAAAAAAACTATTGCTTGTACAGATGAATTTTATCAGATTCATCTGATGCATTTGCATTAAGAGTTAAGGAATTTCCTGACAAAACAGTGATAAATTTTTCGTTGTAGATGGTTTGATTCTTACAGTTTGGCGTAATTGTATGATATGAGCTGTCAAAGTAATTACCTTCAAAATTGACGGTGCGGTGTTTAGCAGAAAAATTTCCTTTGATATAAGCTTTTGGATGAGCTACACAAACTACTCCGGTATCAATACCGCTATAATTTTGAGTAATGGTCATTTGAAATTTACCACTATTTTCAAACCTAATAAAATAAGTGGTAGGTGATTTACTGCCACGCAATTCTATTTCCTGCCAACTGCCAATCAAGGAGTCCGGATTAATATGGTGATGTGATTTTTTGCATGAAAAACAGAATCCAATTGTCCCCAATAGGAATAAAGCAATTACCCAAAAGGATGAAGAACGTTTCACGTACATAGTTGCAAGGTAGCCAAATATTAATTCTCTATAAAAAAATCTCGCTATAAAGAGTGGAATAAAGTGGTAACCGTATCATTTCTTTTCGGCTTCTAAATACGTCAGAAATATGCCTAAAAACTATCTCTTTTTGAATAGCATCTTGCAAAGCTGAATTTATGTTAAATATACCATACTCAACATGTAAAGTAAAGAAATTTCAGACCTGATTAATGCCTTCAAAAAAGACGGCAATAGACACATTCAGACTATCGGCTATGGCATTCGGCTTAGATATGGTTATTTCCTCCTTTCCGTTTTCCAGCCGGCTCATAGATGCTATGCTGATGCCGGTGTCGTGGGCAAGTGCCTCAAGCGTCCGTTTTTTGTCGAGCCGCAGCACGCTCACCTTAGCGGCTACTAACTGATTTTACGCCCTTTCAGGGCTATGCCGTACAGTCCCTAAGGGGTGCTATCTTACTGCCTCGTTCGGGACTTGCACCCTATAGATAAAGAACATGCCTGACACACAAAGATCAGAGGCGGCTTTAGCCGCCTCTGATCTTCTAAAAATGTTCACACAGTTTATTGTTTTCTATGCAGTTTTTCTAACTACCAAACTTTAGCACGCTCATTCGCTGGGCGATACATTTTTTCACCGGGTTTCACATCGAAAGCGGAATAGAATTCAGTCATGTTGCTCAAAGGACCGTTGCAGCGCCATTCGTTAGGGGAGTGAGGGTCGGTAACGATGCGAGAAGCCATTTCTTCCGGACGGGTGTTAGCGCGCCAAACCTGTGCCCAGCTTAAGAAGAAACGTTGATCAGGCGTAAATCCGTCAATTTTATTTTTGCTTTTACCTTCAGGCGTTTTCTTAAATGCTTCATAAGCTATGGCAAGTCCACCAAGGTCTGCAAGATTTTCACCCAAAGTAAGTTCACCATTTACATGAACCGTATCTAAAACAGTGTAGCTATTAAATTGCTTCACTACCACATCAGTTTTTGAAGTAAATTTCTTAGCATCTTCTTCTGTCCACCAGTCTTTAAGGTTTCCTTCTGCATCATATTGTCTGCCTTGATCATCAAATCCATGTGTCATTTCATGACCTATTACGGCACCAATTCCGCCATAGTTTACAGCATCATCTGCTTTAAAATCAAAGAAAGGATATTGTAAAATACCGGCAGGGAAAACTATCTCATTAAAGGCTGGATTGTAGTAGGCATTTACGGTTGGTGGTGTCATCCCCCACTCTGTTCTGTCAACCGGTTTTCCAAGCTTAGAAATATTGAAATCATATTCAAATGCAGATGCTGCTAAAATGTTTTTTAAATAATCATTGTCAACAATTGATAGTTTAGAATAGTCTTTCCATTTGTCGGGATAGCCAATTTTCTTCATAAATGTATTCAGTTTACCAATTGCTTTAATTTTGGTAGCTGCGCTCATCCAATCTAGTCTATTAATACGATCTGCATAAGTCTGCTGAAGGTTGTTAACCAAAGAAAGCATCCGCTTTTTAGCTTCTGGCTTAAAGTTTTTTGCTACGTACATCTGCCCTAACAATTCTCCTACCGAGCCATCAATTACGCCTAAAACTCTTTTCCAACGAGGTTTTTGCTCTTGTTGTCCACGAACAGTTTTTCCATAAAAATCAAAACGAGCTTCATCAAATTCTTTGCTTAAATAAGGAGCCAAATCACTTACCAAATGGAATTGCAAATATTTTTTCCAAGTAGCCAAATCGGTTTCTTTCAGTTGTTTGGCAAATTCTTGAAAGAACAAAGGTTGCCCAACTATGACTTCATTTTGTCCGGATATTTTCATGGTAGCCAGCATATCTCTCCAATTGATACCGGGTGTTTCGGCAGTTAGTTTGGCGAGATCATATTTATTATACAACTTGTATGGGTCGCGCATTTCCACACGAGTCATGGAAGCTGCGGCCAGCTTGCTTTCCAGGTCATAAATTTTCTCTGCTGTCTTTTCCGGATTAGCATCTTTCATCAAGGTCAAAAGCTTAGCAACATAAACCTTATAGGCGTTGCGAATTTTTTCGCTACGAGGATCCTTTTTGAAATAATAGTCTCGATCGGGTAATCCCAAACCTCCTTGAAACAATTGAGGAATCATGACTGTAACATTCTTGTCATCCGGCGATACATAAAAGCCAAAGACCTGACCGGAGCCTTGAGAATGTTCAAAAGCAATTTCTTTTAAGATGGCTTGCTGATCTTTAATATTGGCAATGCGGTTTAAATGCTCTTGCAATGGCTTTAATCCTTCCTTGTTGATTAACGCTTCATTCATGCCACTTCTATAAAAAGCACCTACTTTCCAATCAGCACTTTGGTGGTCTGCATTTGTTTTTTGAGCAGCTTCTTCCAAAAGTTTATGTAAGGCTGCGTAGTTGTTTTCTTGCAATTCATTAAAGCTTCCCCAACGAGTTTCGCTTGCTGGAATTGGGTTATTTTTAAGCCAAGTACCATTTGCATATAGAAAGAAATTGTCGCCCGGACGAATGTTTTTATCCATGTTTGCCGGATCGAGCAATTTGCGCTCTGTGCCTGTTGCACCTGCATCTTTACCTCCTGCAATGGCTGATTGGGTGCACGCAAATAAGGCAGCACCTGCGATTAAGGAATGTTTAAACTGCATTTATTGATTTTATGTGTTTGAAAATAATGGACGCAAAATTAGTAAATAGCCTTAGGGAAAGATTCACATAATGAAGTTAAAATAAGCAAAGCTTAAAGTTTGATTTTTATGCGGAATGATTGGTGTTGACTTGTCGAACTTCACTAATACTGGGGAAAAGATATACTCTCTTATTTTGAAGGTCTCGACATCTTGTACGAGTTCGATTATGCTCAATAATTTCAAAGTTGCGCTTGTCTTCTGTTTCAAAACGTTGACCATGCTTCATTTCCGATAAGAGTTTATATCCGGCTTTTCTTTCGTCGTAGCGATATAATGCTTTGAAAAGTGTAGGGTCTGTACATGTGCTTGCAGCTGGATTGTGTAAATAAGCAAGCAAGGCTGCTTCTACATCTTTCGGAAAGAAGTGTTGTCCAATAAATGGAATCATGATATGCCGAAATTGAGTTTTCCATTCTTTTCCATGAGGCGCAACCTTTCCTTTAAAATGAACAAACACCATTAAATGTGCAATTTCATGCAATAGGGTTATCAGAAAACTATACGGATTAAGATTGACATTGATGCTGATTCGATGATATGGATACTCTTTAGTGGGATGGCGATAATCACCCAAAACTGATTTTCTTTCGTTGGTTAAGGTTAGGTGAATAATGTGTGTTTGAAAATAAGGTGCTATAAGCGTAAAACTGCCTTCGGGAATAAAACGTTGTAGCAGATGAAGAGAGGTCTCTTGTTTGGGCATAAAACTATTTCTCTTGTTTTGCCATTTTGCTCAGCATCCATACTTCAACAATTGTATAAACGGCATAGATGGCGAAAAGCATGAATAGGCTTGGTTTATGTATATCTTTACGATTTAGCAAGGCATAGATAAGGACTCCGGAAATACACACAATCAACTTTAGAAAGGTAGCACTATTTACACCCCGTACAAAGGCTTGTGGGCGTTCGTTTATGGATTTTTTAACAATATAAAAGGTGAGTAAAGAAAGTGCAGCCATGATGACATTACCCCCCATCAATACATTGAATCGGAATGCTGGTGCATATAGTTTCAAAACATAAAATCCGATTGTTAGAGCGACAAACAAGGATATTGTTACAAGGATAAATTTTGACTTCATTTTTGGGGTTTGTTAAGCTCTCGAATAAGTTGCAGCAAGGACATACTCAACGCAAGTAGGGGCAGCAAAATTAAGAACAATGGAAATTTCCAGCCTATCCACTTAAAATCAATTTGCCAACCGAGCCATACCGCTACCAATAGCATGACCATCCATTGAGTCGCCAGTCCGGCAAAGCGCATTGTACTGCTTTTTGTCTCCTTGCCTATTTTCATTTACGCTTCTTAATTTGCTCTTGCTTTACGGATTTAATAGCCTGTTCTTTGATAACCTCCGGAGCAGGCAATATTGAATTCATTTCATCACGGTTTGACTTATCTACATCTAATAAGGAGGTGTCTTTTATACCATCAAACTCCCCGACGACCACTTTTTTTAAATTTGTTGTGTATGCTTGTTGTGCTTGCACAAGATCAGATAAGGAGTCAACGTTCTGTTTAAGACGAACTACAGCATGGTAATTCGCATTGTTAGCATATCCCGGTATATAGTATTTCAAAGGTGTGAAGAGCAATATGAAAACGGTAATAGTAACGGTTAGCACAAACATGGTGCTGAAGAAAATGTACAGTCTTCCTTTAGTTAAACGAAAGGTTGCCACTTCTTCCAATGAGTCGTCATTGATAAAAACTACCCGATACTGAGCGTCTAATCGCTTAAATAAGGTAGGTCGTCGAGATAAACGAGGTTTGGGAAACTTCATTTTCAACATTTATAGTTCAAGCATTAAAAGGCAGTATAGAAACGACTTTTGCGAATGTACGCTTTTCAAAATAGTTCATTAGGTTAATTCAACTTTAAATTCACAACCATCTAACTCTTCCATGTATTGAATGATTTCATCGCTAATGCCAAATTTCAAACTTGAGTTTTTCAGTTTAATACTTTCGTTTTGTATTTTGTCTAAAATATGAATACATAATTCGGTTTTGCCTGGATGTTTTTTAATTAAACTAACTAATTCTTCTACTACTTTTTCAGTTAGCTTGTGCAAAGGGATCAAAATATGAAAACGCTTGGTAAGAACATTGCGAACATTTTCCAATAAAATCATTTGCTGGGGCTTTATTTCCCACTTATCGAAGTGCTCATTTTTTTGATACGTTGCTTGAATCATAACCGGTTGACCATTTAAAATAAATGGTGCATATTTCAAATAGTCTTCTTTCCAAAAATTGATTTCTAAATGACCGGAATAATCGTTGATTATTAGTTTGCCAAACTTAGCTCCTTTCTTGGTGGTAAGATGAGCTGCATCAGTCAGAAAACCAGCTATTCTGAAACTTTGTGGTTTGTTTGGTTCAATTGAATTGATCGGGTTGAAACCATAATTTTCCATTTCAAACCTAAAACTATCTAAGGGATGTGCGCTGAGAAAAATGCCTATCACTTCTTTTTCTTTTTCTAACAAATCAGCCAAAGACCATGGTTCGCAATTGGGAATAATGGGCGGTTTAATCTCCGGCATTTGTGAGTCGCCAAATAAGCTATTGATATTTGCAGTTGTGCTTGCCTGGCATTGGTTTCCAAAAGCTACCAACCTTTCTAATCCAGTTTTGGGGTCGGTAGGTGGCGCATGAAAATATTGTGCACGATGCAGTTCTTTAAAACAATCTAAACCACCTGCATAAATCAGTCCTTCTAAGGTTCTTTTATTGACAGTTCGCTGGTTGATACGCTTGACAAAATCGAATACAGAAACGTAGATTCCATACTTTTCTCTTTCAGCTATAATATCTTCCACAGCGGCTTCCCCCACCCCTTTAATTGCATTGAGCCCAAAGCGAACAATTCCAGAGTTATTTACAGAAAAACCTTTTAAAGATTCGTTTACGTCAGGACCAAGTACTTGCAAACCCATTCGCTGACACTCTTCCATGTGGAACTTTATTTTGTCAATATTGTTCTGATTATTGAGTACCGCTGCCATGTATTCAGACGGATAGTGCGCTTTTAAATAAGCTGTTTGATAAGCAACTATAGCATAACAAGTAGAGTGTGATTTGTTGAATGCATATTGTGCAAAGGCTTCCCAATCTGTCCAAATTTTGTTAAGTTTATCTTCCGGATGGCCCTTCTCCATGGCTCCCTTTACAAACTTACCCTTCATTTTGTCGAGAACTTCAATTTGCTTTTTACCCATTGCCTTTCGCAACACATCCGCATCTCCCTTACTAAAACCGGCTAATTTTTGAGACAATAGCATCACCTGCTCTTGATAAACGGTGATGCCATAAGTATCATCTAAATACTCCTCCATTTCAGGCAAATCGTAGGTAATGTCTTCTAATCCATGTTTGCGTTTAATGAAGTTGGGTATATATTCGATAGGTCCCGGACGATATAGGGCATTCATGGCAATCAGGTCCGCAAATTTATCGGGTTTTAGATCTCGTAAATATTTCTGCATTCCGACACTTTCAAACTGAAAAGTACCGTTCGTTTCGCCACGTTGATATAGCTCAAACGTTTGTGCATCGTCTAATGGAAGCGTATCTAAATCAATGGAAACACCATAATTTCTTTTGATTAGCAGCAGGGCATCTTTTAAAATTGTCAGTGTTTTAAGACCCAAAAAGTCCATCTTAATGACACCCGCATTTTCAATTACATTTCCTTCATATTGAGTAATGAGTAGTTCAACATCTTTATTTGCTGAAACCGGTATTAATTCTGAAAGATCTTTTGGAGCTATGATAATGCCGGCTGCATGAATACCGGTATTTCTTACAGAGCCTTCCAATTTATAGGCTTCTCGTAAAACACGACCTTCAAACCGTGTTTCATCTTGATAAAAATCTCGCAATATTTGTGCTTGATCTAAACCGATCACATCTAACCCCTCTTTTTCTTCTAATGAATTTTCACCTTTTAAGGGGGCTGTCAACACTCGCTTTAATGAAATACCCGGCTTGTCCGGAACTAACTTTGCCAAGGTATTCGCATCTTGCAGCGGTAAATCAAGAACTCGAGCTACATCTTTGATAGACATTTTAGCGGCCATGGTTCCATAAGTGATGATGTGTGCAACTTGATTCTTGCCATACTTTTCCACCACATATTTGATTACTTTATCGCGTCCTTCATCATCAAAATCAGTGTCTATATCGGGCATGCTCTTTCGTTCCGGATTCAGAAATCGTTCGAAAAGCAAGTTGTATTTGATGGGGTCAATATTGGTGATGCCGGTGCAAAAAGCAACAACCGATCCGGCTGCTGAACCACGACCCGGGCCTATGAACACTCCTAAGTCACGACCAGCCTTTATAAAGTCCGATACGATCAAAAAATATCCTGCAAAACCCATCGTTTTGATGGTAAACAATTCAAACTGAATTCTTTCCTCTATTACTGCCGTCATTTCTACATACCGCTCTTTAGCTCCCTTCCAAGTAAGGTGTTCCAAATAAGCATCTTGGTTATCATTAAACTCAGCAGGCACCTTAAAATGTGGCAGTAAAATTTCCCGTTCCAGCTTTAATGCTTTCACCTTATCCACAATTCGATTGGTATTATCTATTGCTTCGGGCATATCCGCAAAAAGCGTGGACATTTCTACCGTGTTTTTAAAATAAAACTGATCGTTATAAAACGCAAAACGAGTGTTTTTAGGACGTTGTTCATTATCGTCTGCAAAGTCCTTGGAGCTGGGCGTGCTTTGCTTTTCATTCGTGTTGATGCACAGTAAAATGTCGTGGGCATTGGCATCTGCTTGATCTACATAATGCGAATCGTTTGAAGCAATGATGGGCACATTATATTTCCGAGCAAACTTCACCAACACATCATTCACCAACTTTTGTTCGGGCATATTGTGCCGTTGAAATTCAACGTAATAATCCTCTCCAAAAACATCTAACCACCACTTAAATTCTGCTTCGGCGGCTTCTTCTCCTTTTCGCAAAATAGCCTTTGGTACGCTCGCCCCAATGCAACAAGTAGTTGCAATTAATCCTTCATGATATTGCAACACCAATTCTTTGTCAATACGCGGATATTTCCCATAAAGCCCTTCCATAAAACCTAATGAGCAAAGCTTAACAAGGTTTTTATAGCCAACTTCATCTTTTGCTAAAAAAAGTTGGTGAAATCGTTCGTCTTTTTCTTCGCGCGAAAATTGTCGCTTATGCCTATTGGCAACTAAATAAAACTCACAACCGATGATGGGCTTAACTACCGGTTCTGTAATATCATTTCCATCTGGTGTTTTACCTATCGTTTTTTTATTTTTCCAAGCTTGTGCTACAAATTCAAATACACCATACATATTGCCGTGATCAGTAATGGCGATAGCAGGCATTTCATCATTTTGAGCCTTTTTAAATAGGTTTGGAATGGACGATGCGCCATCTAATAATGAAAACTGTGTATGGTTGTGTAAATGAGAAAATTTCATACCGATGCACTCTCCTTTATGATTTTAAACAAAGGCTACAAAATAAACGAAAACAATGCTTCTAAAACGTGATAATTATCCACCTTTTCGACATCATAAAAAAGTACCTTATTAAAACAAAGTACAATTTAACCTATCTTTTTTTGTAACTTCTTAAATATGCTGTACTCTGTTTGAAACAAATAAATATTTGCACTATTTCCAAGATAAATATCAACATAAAAAAAAGCAATACCCATAATGTATGTACGTACATACATTTGCAGTATGAAGTTAGAAGATGCGCTAAAAAGTAATCGTTTTGAAAGTGAGCGTCAAAAAGCCAGTATCAACGTAGTCTATACGGCTTATTGGATTAAATGCCACTTTAGCAATGCCATGAAGGAGCTGGGACTAACCATAGAACAATTTAACGTTATGCGCATTTTACGTGGTAAGCATCCGAAGGCTATGTGCGTAAGAGATATAGGAAGTAGGCTGGTAGAGAAAAGTTCAAATGTACCCCGAATTATAGATCGTTTAGTTGCCAAAAATATAGTGAAAAGAACGACCTCAAAATCTGACAAAAGAGAAACCTTAATAGAATTAACAGAAATTGGGTTATCACAATTAGAAATTGCTAGTAAATCGGCATCCCAAACAACAAACAATATTATAGGTATCACGGAAGAAGAAGCACAAACCTTGAATTCAATACTCGAAAAAATTAGATTTTTAGATTAATAAACCAAAAAGAAAACAGAAAAAAAATGAAAAGAACATGGAAAATTGACACGGCACATAGTGAAGTACAATTCAAAGTGCGCCACCTGATGATTTCAAACGTAACCGGTAATTTTAGCTCATTTGATTCTACCGTTACAACAGAAGATGACAACTTTAAAACTGCACAAGCAAGATTTGAAGCTGACCTTAGCTCCATCTCCACCAATAATGAGCAACGAGATAACCACTTGCGAACATCCGACTTTTTTGATGCTGTCAACCATCCTAAGTTGTCATTTGTCAGTAGCAAAATGGAACAAATAGATGAGGAGAATTTCTTGTTGACAGGAGATCTTACCATTCGAGACACAACAAAGCCCATCACCTTAAAAGTTGAATATGGCGGCACAACCCTTGACCCTTGGGGAAATACCAGAGTTGGCTTTTCAATAGAAGGAAAAATAAATCGCAAAGAATTTGGGCTAAATTGGAGCAATTTGACCGAAGCAGGTGGTATGGTTGTAAGTGATGAAGTTCGACTGTTTGTAAATACAGAATTTATTAAACAAAGCGCATAGAATCAACATAGTATATTCATTCTAATCAAAAACACAAAGGCTACTCATAAATGGAGTAGCCTTTGTGTTTTTTGCACGGCTAACCGCAATCTGCTATATACCTAACCTATATCATATATTTGTAATGGCATCATTTTATTTGAATCCAAAAGAGTTTCTTACTCAAGTTAAATTTTATCCAATAATGATTATACATTTTCAAAGTCAATTATATATTAATTATAGATAATCTTAAAATTTTTATTAAAAAACTCACAAAACACCATTTCATTTTCTGAACATTATGAATTCATTTATAAAACTGAGAAAAATTACTTTAATTTTATAGAATTTTGCTACATTGTTAACGTTCAATTAATTAATATAATCATATTTTTTCAATACACATATCCCACTAATTGTATTTTCTTGAACATATTCAGTATTTGATATTTTGAGTAAAACCTCTTTTCCTACCAACTCGGGCTCTAAACCACAAAGATTTCGATGAGTTAAATTATCTGTCATATACCAAGCTTTTTGCGAAGCTGACCAAAGTACCTTAGCATAGCTTCTTAGGTGTTGAATTAGATTTTTGTCGTAATCAAATTTCACCCAAATCACCTTGTTTCCGTGATGTGAGCC
>JAFDXP010000065.1 GCA_018267875.1 Bacteroidota bacterium
GGTTGAAATCCAACTTAATCTATTCTAACAAACCGCCGTGTACCGAATGGTACGCACGGTGGTGTGAGAGGACAGTAAAGATAATCCGACATAGAAATCTGATTATCTTTACTTCCTACTCGATTAATTTGGGGAAAATTCATACAAAGTCGTTTTCTGAGGGAAATGGGCGAAAAAGCGACGATTTTTTTGGTTAAACAATTGCCTTTAATCGTTCAAGTACCGTAAATACAGCCGGGCAAATTGTTGCATTTTTTAGGGTTAAAGAAACTCTTTTGAGAAGGACATCTTCATTTGTATAAGGATAACGAGCGCAATCAGAGGGACGATCCTCATAAATGGTACACGTATTGTCTGAGGCAAGAAAAGGGCAGGGTGAAGTTTTAGTTACAAAATCACCCTCTTCATCTAATCGTAAATAACGAGAAATTAAATCGCCTTCTTTTAGTTTTAGTCGTTTTGCGATACGCTTAATATCCGGCTGTTTAAAGCGAGGAGAATAATTTTTGCAACAATTGGCACAACTCAAGCAGTCTATTTCCTGAAAAGCTTCTTCATGCAAGGTGGGCAAGGTTTTTAGCATTTTATTTCGATTACCTTTTTCTAATAAACGCTTATAAACTTTTTGATGTAACAAAGCCTCTTTTTTCCAATCTGATGAAAGCATAGGCAAAGGTACATTTAGATTCTGGGTATAAAATTTGCCTGATTTCTTTAATGAGTATAGACAATAGGTAGAAAGTAGCGATACGATTTTTTATTTTTCTTTCAGTAATCGAGCAACTGCTTCTGTTTTAGAGTTTACCTCTAATTTTTTGTAAATATTGCGAATGTGTGTTCTCACTGTACTCACACTGATACAATACTTTTCTGCAAGTTTTTTATAACTCATACCATCAACCAAAGAATGGAGAATTTCAGATTCTCTTGTAGTGAGATGAAGGGTCGTTTTCTTTGTCGTTTTTTGAAATGACTGAACCACTTTTCGAGCTATGGAAGCACTCATCGGAGCTCCACCATCTGAAAGAGAATAAATAGCATCAATGATTTCAGAAGGAGTTGATTTTTTTACTAAATAGCCGGATGCACCTGATTGGATGGCTTCAAATATTTTGTCTTCATCTTCAAATACCGTAAACATTAAAATTTCAATTTTCGGAAAGTTCTCTTTTAGTGTTCGAACGCCTTCAATTCCTGAAATATTAGGCAACCCTATGTCCATTAATACAATATCCGGCGCAGCTTTTCTGATCTCACTTACAACATTTAATAAATTGGGTAGTGCACATACACAGTGAAGCCCATCAGTTTGATCAAGCAATGTTGTCAGCGTTTGCCTCAAAGTGCTATTGTCTTCTACAATTGCAATGCGTATCATATTTTACAAATTTCGGCAAGCCATAAGATTTCTCTTATCGCATATTTAACTGATTTTTGCACTCAACAGAATTTGAGTTCCTTTTTGAGGTGAAGAATGAATCTCTAAGTTAGCACCAATTGATGCTGCCCTTTGTTTCATGCTTAAAATGCCATTTCCCGTTTTGTTGTTGATTGAGTCGAAGCCTATTCCGTTATCCACAATAGAGATTAGAATTAGCTTGGAGTTAATAGAGGCTTCAATATGAGCAGAGGTAGCTTGTGCATGTTTAACCAAATTGTTTATGGCTTCTTTCAAAATGAGATATACATGTTGCCGATGTTTCATGTGGATAGAAATCTCATTGCTATTAGCGGGTAAAATAATTTCATAAGCTATTTCTTTTGCTTCAAAAACCTTTGTAGCAAAATGTTGCAATCGAATAAAAAGGTCGCTAAGATGATCGTTTCGCGGATTCACACTCCAAACTATGTCATCCATTTTTTCCATGAGTGCTATTGAATTTATTTCTATTTCATGAATCATACTTTCTCTTGCCTTTTCAGAAATATTGTTCTTTATATGAGCCATATTACTCAGGATAGAAATAGAGCTTAAAGTAGAGCCAATTTCATCATGAAGGTCAAGGGAGATTTGATTGCGTAAATGATGAAGTTTTACTTGTTGCTTCATTTTAAAACTGTAAAGGAGTACTAAAATACCACCCAATGCAGATAATATTAATGCGGAAAACCACCATCTTTCCCAAATAGGAAGCAAAATTTTAAGCTTAATTGATAGGGTATTGATTGATGCGGCACCATTGGAACTTATGCCTCGAAGAAATAGAGAATATTCGCCCGGTGCAAGGCTTGCAAAAGATGCCATACCTATTTTGCCTGCATTATGCCAGGTTGTATCTGCGCCGTTGAGCTTGTAAAAATAATGGTTATCCAGTGGGTTGTTGAAATCTGTAAGACACCAATTAAACGAAAAGCTATTCTGGTCAGGTGAAAAAGTCATTTCAGCTATTTGAGGAGCATAATTTTTACCATTTACAGTCATACCGGTTAGTTGTATTTTAGGTAACGTATCTACAGACATGAGTAGTTTTTTGGGCGAAAAACTGATCAGATATTGTGTGCATCCGAAAAGGATTTTGCCACTTGATAGTTTTAATAATGTTCCATCCATGTTATTGGAAGGAAATCCATCTGCAGAAGTGAAATAAACTAAGGAATTATTTTTGAATTGATAAGCAAATATCCCGTCTAATGTAGCTAACCAAAGGTTGTCTTCATTGTCCAAAGCAATATTAGTAATGGGTTTGTTTATGCGTCCTGAAAAGTCAATTGTTTGTAGGTGGTGATTGTTTATATTCCATCTGAGTAAAATAGTTTCAGTAAAGGAATACCCTATGCTGTCTTTGCAGAGTACTTGTGGTGTTTGAACGCGATCGCCAATAATTTTTTTAAAAGGTTTGCTGATTTGTTTTTTTTCGGGTTCATATAAAATTATGCCTTCGTCTAAATCTGCACACCAAACATTGCCATTTTGATCAAGGCAAGCATTGATAATTACCAGTGGTTTTGCAATATCTTCTTGAGTGGAATAGTTGTTAGCTATTTGAGTGAAATGAGTTGTATTCCATTGCCAAATTCCATTACGCCAAGGAAATACAATCCATTGATGACTTTTATAAGGTAAAAGCCAACTTATAAAATCAATGGTAGGCGAATGATTGGGATTAGTTGGAATGGTTTTATACGAAAGATTCATGGATGGTATAGTTATGTCCACAACGCCATTATTCGTTCCTAATTTTAATTGTTTTTTGTCTGCTCCCTGAATAGCTAAACATGATAATACAGGGTTAGTGCTTTCAATTTTAAATCTTGATTCTTCTTCTAAATTTTCATTGAAGGCACGGAGGAAATTTTTACCACTTCCACCAACCCATATTTTGTTCTCTGCTTCAGTAATTGGCACATTTTGAAATGTGATTGGTTCTTTAAAATAATGGACATTCAAAATTGGGAGGTCATATTTTCCATAAAAAATGCCTTCATTGGTTCCCATCCACAATCGCTTTTGGGAATCCATCATCATAAAATTTACGGTTGGAACGGAAAAAAAAGTGGGAACAATAGAAGCCGATGTTTGGTAGTTTATTACCAAGCTGGTTCCATTGATAATAATTTTCGATAGACCTGAATCTGTAATTTCAAATACAGAAAATATGTTAGGCGAATCTTTCTTGAATATTTTGGTAATTTGGTTAGTTTTAATGTCAAAGAGTATCAAACCTTGCCCCCAGTTTTTTATCCATATTTTATTGTCAGAACCCAGTAAGAATCCTGTAAAATAGTCTCGAGCATGGCTATTAGGATAAATAGATTGCCTTAGTTGTTTTTTTTGAACATCATATCTCCATAATCCATTGTTGTTGGTCAGCCATAAAATATCTTGCTTGTCAAATCCAACTTGAGTAATGTTATTGTTTTTGATTTTCTTTTTACCAATACCCGGAAAGGAGATTTTTTGAAAATTTAATTTTTGAGGTTGAAAAAGAAATAAACCATTACAAGTGCCAATAGCTAAATAGTTTCGGCTATCAACAGACAACGATAATACCGGAAATTGAAGATTAGAAAATGGCTGAAAAAATACATGCTTTTGGTAGTCATAAACACAAAGCCCATGATTGGTGCCTATCCACAAATTTCCCAATTGGTCAACAACCATCGAATTGATAATATTTCCGGGCAATGAATTTGGTTCTTTGTTGTTTTCTTTAAATACATGTATCGTTGATCCATCTATGCAATTGAGTCCCGAAGAGGTACCAACCCATACAAATTTTTTTTGGTCTTGAATGATGCAGGTTATATGGTTATCACTAAGCCCATCTTGCTCTGAAAGGTGTTGTAAGTGAATGGTTCCTAATGCGGAGGCATAGTTATTTCGTCCGATGAAAATGACTAAAAGAAATGAAAAAAACAGTAAATAGCCTCTGAAACCAAACATAGATAAAGCAAAATACAAGGTTTGATACCAATGTCCTAACAAAATAATTATAGGAAAGAAAGAAGCTCAAAAAATATTTTCATTATTTGCGCTCCATTTCAATAATTGTCTTACTTTTGCATCCCGTTTCGTAAATCGGGTATTTTTCATTCAATGGCTTACGAGAAGCAGCAATGTAACTCCGACCATTAAGTAAAACCAAGAATAGTTTCAAGATGAAACAAAGATTTCAACCTAAGTTTAACATCCGTAAAGGCGATAACGTTGTAGTTGTTGCCGGAGATGACAAAGATCGTAGCGCACCTAAAAAGGTTTTGGCTGTGTATCCTCAAAAAAGTCGAGTATTAGTTGAAGGTGTAAATATGGTTACTAAGCACCTAAAGCCAAATGCTCAAAATCCACAAGGTAGCATTGTGCAAGAAGAAGCACCTATACACATCTCAAACGTGATGTTGTGGGATGCTAAAGTAAAAGCACCGGTGCGTATCAAGCGCGAGCGTAAAGAAGGAAGTTTTGTTCGTATTTCTAAAAAATCTGGGGAGGCAATAAAGTAATTTTTAAAATGATGACAGCTTTCTGTCACAGTTGAAAAAAAACATCTACTCAGGATTAAAAAAAAGTAAAGAAATGGCAACAACAAAATACCAACCACGCGTACAAAATAAATATAAAGAAGAGGTAGTACCTGCTTTGATGAAAAAGTTTGGCTATTCTACTGTTATGCAGTGCCCTCGTCTTGTGAAAATATGCCTCAATCAAGGCGTTAAAGGATCCGTAGCTGACAAAAAACTAATTGATGATGCAATCAAAGAAATGACTTTGGTTACAGGTCAAAAAGCAATTCCTACCTTGTCCAAAAAGGATATCTCAAACTTCAAGCTCCGTAAACACATGCCAATTGGTGCTCGTGTTACTCTACGCGGCTCTAATATGTATGAGTTTTTAGATCGTTTTATCGCGGTATCACTTCCCCGTGTTCGTGATTTTAAAGGTATCAACGAAAAATCATTTGATGGTCACGGCAACTATACAATGGGAATTACTGAACAAATCATCTTTCCTGAAATTGATATTGATAAGATAAATCGTATCAGCGGTATGGATATTACTTTTGTAACGACTGCGCGTACCAACGAAGAGGCATATGAGCTATTAAAAGAGCTTGGAATGCCATTCAAAAACATGAAAAAAGATAACCAATAATAATCCAAATAGTTTATTGCTTTTCACGAGCAATCAACTAATAAATTTTGAACTTAAATTAAATGGCAAGAGAATCAATCAAAGCCCGCCAACGCAAACGCGAAAAAATGGTAGCAAAGTTCGCTGAAAAGCGCGCTGCACTAAAGGCTGCCGGAGATTATGCTGCTTTGGATAAACTTCCAAAAAACTCTTCTGCGGTACGTCTTAAAAATCGCTGCCAATTGACCGGTCGCCCTAAAGGCTATTTGCGTCATTTCGGTATCTGTAGAAACATTTTCCGCGATATGGCATTAGACGGCAAAATACCAGGAGTACGTAAAGCTAGCTGGTAATATTCCATCACTCTAATTAGAGGGGAGGAAATGAGGTTTCAAAGTCGTGACAGTAAATAGTGCACGATACTCGTAACAATTTTATTTACAAACAGAACTAAAAAAAAATGGTAACAGATCCAATTGCAGATTTCCTTACTCGCATTCGTAACGCACAAATGGCGCGTCATCGTATTGTGGAAATTCCGGCTTCAAATTTGAAAAAGCGTATGACCGAAATACTTTACGATAAGGGTTATATCTTAAAGTATAAATTTGAAGATGACAGTAAGCAAGGACTTATCAAAATTGCATTGAAATATGATGCAGTTTCTAAGGAGCCGGCTATCCGTTCTTTAGATCGTATCAGCCGTCCTGGATTGCGTCAATATGCAAAACCTAACGAAATTCGTCGTGTACAAAACGGCTTAGGTATAGCTATTGTTTCCACTTCAAAAGGCGTAATGACCGATAAAGAAGCTCGCGCTAACAATGTTGGTGGAGAAGTTCTTTGTCATGTTTATTAATAGGCTTTTTAAAATAAATGTAGCCTCGATTACAAACGTAATCGAGGCTTTTTTGTGTGTGCCGTGCATGGTATAATAAACTCGGTGGTGTAAGTCAACTTTGGTTGTTTGTAATCACCACCCATTAGCTGAGGACAAGGGTGTCTGTACGCTGTGTATCGTATATTGGTCAGAGCTGGTTTATTTCGTCATCCGATATTCCCGTTAGTTTAGCAATATCGGTAATGGAAAGTCCCATTTTTTTACTTGTCGCAATGACACAATTTTGACAAGCTTTTTATCTTCGACTCCACCACCATCAAGTAGTTTTCAGACGTAATGAAAGGTGTGGCGCACAACCCTAATAATGAGGGTCGGAAGAAAGGCGGACTGAAAGTGTATATGATAACAAATGCCCATAACGACACACCTGAATTTGTAAAAATCAGCGAAGCCAAACAGCACGACAAAAACTTTCTGAAAGATTTACACCTCGCTCCACACAGCATGATTGTCTTTGACAGAGTGTACAATCATTATTCCAGTTTATCTCAAATATTTCTATTTTTTTTCAAAGGATTCGATGATTACTTCGTAGTTGCAAAATGGACAGAACAACAGGTTAACTTTGTATGCTTGTTGAAGAAAAATGCGGTGTATGTAGCGCAGGAAATGCTTTATGCACAAGAACTACAGGACGGCAAACCGCGAGTCTTAAAAGAAGAACACATACATCTGAACTATAAAGATGGTAAGAAAAACAAGAAATTATGCTTGCGAAAAGTAACTTAAAAATAGGTTTGTAAACGAAATAGGTTCATCGTCTATTTCAACATCTTTAAACGCTTCTAATGGTTTCGCTAAATAACCAGATGTCCTTTTTTCGGTTGCGTGATAAGAAAGATAATTGTCGCCAACTAACTGCTCAAAAAATTTAAGTTCTTTGTATTTGATGTCTGTTTTGTCATTTTTCAAGTCGAGCAAATGAGCGTGAGAATAGCAAAACAAGAAATGATGTTAATTTGCAAGGAGTTGAATTAAAAGTTTTTGATAAACAGAATTTTCTTGTTTAAAAAGATGACTAAGTATTTGATTATCAAAATAAATTCGTTCTATTTTCTTACTTGTTTTCTAAAATTTTCAACAATCGTTCATTCAAATACAATTTTTCTTTTCCGACTTTTACTGACTTCAAAAATCCGTTTTCTTCCAATGCTATTAAATAATTCCCAACTGTTTTGGGGTTTCCGATGTTTTCATCAATTAAATGTTGGCGTTTGGTGTAGGGCAAACGAAACAAAATTTCAACCAAATCTTTGGAATAGATTTTTGGTAACGTCATTTTTATTTCCTCTGTCGTTTTATCTATTGCTGATGTGATTTTACCCAAACGCTCCAATCCTCTGTTTGAAGTTTCTTCAATCATATCCAACATATACAAAATGTAGTTTTTCCAATCGTTTTTTTCGGTAACGCTACGCAAACTATTGTAGTAATCCGCTTTGTTTTTGATGATGTATTCACTTAAATAAATGGCTGGTGTGTCCAATAATCCCGAAAGTTTGAGATACAATAACAATAAAATCCGTCCTGTTCTTCCGTTGCCGTCTGCAAATGGGTGGATTGCTTCAAATTGATAGTGCATTAACGCCATTTTTATCAATGGGTCAATCGTATCATCTTCATTGATAAACTTTTCCAAGTTCGCCAACTTTTCACGAATAACGGCTTCGCCACTTGGCGGTGTGTAAATGACTTCGTCTTTTGTGTTGCTCAAAGTTGTTCCAGGTGTAACCCGAATGGAAGCGGTGTTTTGCTTAATACATTGCACAATGCTAATGCAAAGATTGGTTGTGATAAATGGCTTTTTCTTTAACTGTTCCAAGCCCAACCAAAGAGCTTCTTTATAGCTCAAAACTTCTTTGGTCGCTGAATTTTCAACCTTTCTGTCGGCAACCAACGACTTATAAAGTTCATCGTTTGTTGTGATGATGTTTTCGACTTCAGAACTCGCTTTTGCTTCTTGCAGATAAATCGTGTCTAAAAACAAAGTTGGGTTTGGTAAATTCTTCAAAGTTCCGTTTAGTTGAGCCAATGCTCTACTTGCCGAAATCGTTTTGCGAAGAATTTCTTTCGTTTCTATATCTTTGTTTGGTGGGAGTAAAGGCAGGTCGTTGTACGGTATATTTTTATCAAATTTGCTCATTGCGTTCAAGTGTAAAGTTTACTCTCGTTTTTAACACAAGGGTAAAAATACGAAAAATTTACTCTCGTTGTATCAATAGAGGTAAAATTTACTCTCGTTCGTTTGGTGCTTATTTTCCGCTTTTTCGTCTATTACCATCTTTGCACAACATTTGGCAATTTTCGGCTGTTGTTTTACATCCTAAATGCCAAGGTGTAATGTGGTTGCCTTCCATTTCGTTGATTTCGTAATATTCTGTGCAAAGTGGACAAATTCCTTTTTGTCGTTCGTAGGCTTACACGTTTTTGATTGCCTGAAAAGGCACGAATATTAAAAAATCTTTCTTTGTTAGTTAAGTCGTATTAGTAAATCCCTTTTTTGTTAGTTAAGTCCTCGTTTTGCATTTAAGTTGAAATTTCGTTTTCGAGTATTTTGTGAACAGAATTTTGGTCTTTGAACTCGTTGTACAAAAATCCCCAAGCGATACCTTTCATTTATTTACGGTATTTTGGGAAAGTTGCTTTTATCCAACTCATAACCTACGGAAAATAACCAAATTTCGTTTGCGTTCGGCTGATGTTGTTTTTCAGCCATGTATTTTTCGGTGTTGTCGTTAGAAATCCATTTGATTGTGGTTTGACTTGTTTTTAGTCGTCTATTTGTTGTTGTCGTGTCGTCTTTTACGCTTGCTGGTAACGAGCGCTTTTGGGCTTGGTGTTCGTGCGGGATTTCAGGGCACAAAACTGTCAACCCAGCACTAAAGTTGATTTGAAAAACTGCACTTGAATTTAAGCACGTCACATCCATGACGCCAAACCCAGTCCTACACTTGCGACATTAAGATTCAACTGCTTTGCATTAGGATCGTGGATAGAAGATGGCGTACTAAAAATGTCTGTACCCTTAAAAAGAAGGCAATGGTATGACAGTCTTTTCTCTTTTATAGAAAATACCAAACTGCCATTAAGCCTTACTGGATAATCCTACTGCAAAATTTGAATTAAACGAGTGTGTGTTGTTATAAAAAAAGAAGCTGCTTTCAACAAAGAAAACAGCCTCTTTTAAATGGTGTATGAAATTCAGATTTACTTAGTGTTTATGACCATCTCCTTCCTTATGTTCATGTTTGGAGTCGTCCTGCATTATTTTTTCTACCCGAATAGGAGGTACTTCTGCGTTGAGCATTTCTACATCAAAAACTAAAACTGCACTTGCAGGAATAGCCGGTGAAGGGCTACGTTCGCCATAAGCCAAGCCTGATGGAATGAATAAAGTTCCTTTTGCTCCTTTATTAAAGTATGTTAGACCTTCGTCCCATCCTTTGATTACATGACCTGCACCAAGAATAAAAGTGAATGGCTCAACATGGCTGAACTTAGGATCCACATTCGAGTCAAAAATGTTTCCATCAAGTGTTTTTCCGGTATAGTTCACGGTTACTTGTTGGTCTTTAGCTGCCATCAACCCTGTTCCAAGTGTATTGATTTTGTAATATAGACCAGATGGTGTTTTTACTGCCTTGATCTTATTTCGTTTCAAATAGTCTTGAATTAGAGAATCATCTTTTTGTACTTGATGTGCTGATTTTTTCTCTGATTCTTGTTTCACTTGTTCTGCGGTTTTCACAGAAACCATAGCTACTTCGTAGGTAATCATATCACCGGGTTTCATCCATGGCAATAGTTGTGCACCAGCTTTTTTCAGGGAGTCAACAGACACAAAAAACACAGCACTGTCGCCGGGGCTCATCATCATAAAGCCTTCAACCAAATCGCCTTTGAATGCCGGAGCTTGAAGCTGAAAGGGTACTGGTTGGTTGTTGTTCATTTTTCGGGAGTTAAACAACATACTATCACCAACGTGTGTGTTGATGTGCATTTCTACCAAGTCGCCAATCTTGGGAGTTGGTGCGCTCGGCACGTCAATAATAATATTGTAGATCAAGCCGGATTCGCTGGTTTTAAATCCAGCCGGAATATCAAACTTTTTTACCGGAGCTTCTGTTGCTACCTTAGTAGATTCCTTCGTTGTACTTGATTTCTTTTTGGTGTTCGTTTGTGCAAAGGCTGCCGATCCTGTCAGTGAAATGGCTGCTGCAAACAAAAAAAGTTTTTTCATTGCTGATTCTGATTCAGTTTGGTTGGTGTTAATTATTTTACTTCTGGTTGTGCTGCAATTTGCGGTTTGGGCGAAGTTGCATTTTCAATTTTTAAGACTTCAATATCAAAAGTCAAAATAGCATCAGCTGGAATAGCAGGAGATGGGCTGGCCATGCCATACGCAAGTCCAGAAGGAATATACAATTTTGCTTTAGTACCTTTTTTCAAGAGTAAAATTCCTTCATCCCATCCATGAATCACCATGCCTTGGCCTACATTGAAAGTAAATGGTTCAACGTGTCCCATTTTAGGATCAGTATTGGAGTCAAATGGATTACCATCAAGTGTTCTTCCTGTGTAGTTAACCGTAACTGCTTGTCCTGGTTTAGGATTTTCACCGGCTCCTTCTTTCTCTATGATGTAATACATTCCGGAAGCGGTTTTGGTTGGGTGTAGGTTGTTTTTTGTAAAGTATTCTTGAAGAATTTTTTCATCTTTACCTTGTTGTTCTGCTTCGTGTTTTGCTTGCTCTTGCTTCATTTCCTGAGCTGATTTTACAGAAAGCATTTTTACGGAATACTCAAGGAATTTACCTGCTTTCATAAATTCAGGTAAGTTCATTCCTTGTTGCTTTTTAAGGGAGTCAACAGCTATGCGAATAACGGCACTGTCACCGGCAGAAAGCTTCATCAATGCTTCTACAAAATCGCCTTTGAATGCGGGAGCCGGCAAAGGAATTTTGATAGGTTGGTTGTTGTTTAGCTTGCGTGAATCAAAGAGGACGGTGTCTAACTTGTCGTCTTTGTAACGAGCGGTCATATACATTTCAACTTCATCGCCCACTTTGGGAGATACACCTTTTTCATCGTTAATGATTTTATACTCTACTCCATTTTCTGTTTTTTTAAAACCACCATCGGAGCTACAAGCAGAGAGGTAACAAATACTGGCGCCTACAAGCGCAATTGGAACGAAACGTTTTATCATGATTAAAAATTAGCGGGGTGAATATCGGATAAAATTTGATTAAAGCGAGCTATTGTTTCTTTAAAGCTTAATAAAGATTTTCCGCCTGCGGCATTAAAGTGCCCACCGCCATTGAAATATTCTCTGGCAAAGCTGCTTACATCAAAATTACCCTTACTGCGAAACGACATGCGAACTTCATCGTCTCGTTCTGTTATTAAGGTTGAAAAACGAATACCTTGAACGCTCAATGGATAGTTGACCAACCCTTCTGTGTCGCCTGTACCTACTTCAAATGCTTTTACATCTTCCCGAGACAGTGCAATCAAACCAGAATGATATTCGGGCATCAATTGCATCTTTTCTAAAAGAACATAACCTAAAAACTGCATTCGTTTCTGTGACCATGAGTCAAAAATTTGTTCATGAATCGGACTGTGTTTTAAGCCTTTGCTCAGCAGGTCGGCACACATCAGGTGTGTGCTGGTGGTGGTGCAGGGAAAGCGAAACGAGCCGGTATCGGTCAATACACCGGTATAAAGACACGCTGCAATTGTGGTGTCAATGATTTCATTGTCACCGGAAAGGTTGATGAAGTCATAAACCATTTCGCAAGTTGAGCTTTTTTCCGGTTGGCTGATTCCATAATTCCACACATCTTTTGGTAAAAGATGATGATCAATTAATATTTTAGGTTGAGGCGATTTTTCTAATTGGGAGGTCAGATGTTTGGTTCGACTAAAATCATTGAAGTCAACACAAAATATAATTTCTGCTTCTGAAAGAGCTCGATCACAAAGTTTGGATTCTGCTTCATAGTTGAGCAATTCACTAACACCGGGCATCCAACAAAGAAAATCTGGTAGTTCGCTTGGGGCAACTGCAGTTACTTGATGTGCTTTTTTAGTCAAATAATTGGCTAACCCCAACATGCTCCCAATAGCATCGCCATCCGGTTTGTGATGTGTAGTAATAAAAATCTTTCGGGGAGTTTGAAGGAGCGAAAGGGCTTCCTTGATTGGCTTCATGAAGGTAATTGTCAAAGCAAAAAGTGCGCGCAAGATAAAGCAAATATTGCTAAGAAAGTATTAAACTAAGGATAAATAGAAAATTGATTTCTGTTTTTAAATGTCGGTAAAACAGGAGTAATTATATAAATTGATGAAAATCGCCTCAAATGAATTGTAAATACTTATTTCGACCCAAGGTTAGGTGGTAAATATAATAAAGAAACATCGGTATGGTGAAATAGAAAACGAAATCGAAATTAATCCACTTTTGAAGAAGGTTGCTAACCAAGCAAATTATTACCCAAATAGGAAAGAAAAGGTTGGCATATTTGAATGTACCTTTAATCAAACAAATCAATCTTCCGAATTGTGCAATAATAGACAAAAATAGAAACGATTGAATTGGATTACCAGAAGTTATTAAAATATCTCATTCACAATGATGGCTACATTACGAATTCAACGAAATAATGAATTTATAAACAAGGCAAGGAATTACTGTATTTATGTTGATGGACAAAAAGCAGGCACTATTGCAAATGGAGAAACCAAAGACTTTATAGTTACATCCGGTCAGCACCAAGTTGTTGCAAAAATAGACTGGTGTTCAAGTCCTACCATTTTTGTCAATGCAACCGATGCAGACACTTGTGCCTATAAAATTGGTACTATTTTGTTTGATGAATTGCTTGCTATGATGCTTCGAATAAAGTGGGTAAATGAGTATGATAAAGTCGGGCTAAATTATGAAAATCCGATTGGAAATTAAGAATTGGAAATTTCGTTAGGTTGACTTTTTCTGAAATGAGTTGAAGAAAGTATTGACCATATTTTAGTAATAAATGAGTCAAAAAAGCTAAAGTTGAAATAGTTGCCAAGTAATTAAACTTTTCTGGAACTTGGATTGAAATATATTTTTCGTTTCGTTGTTTTTGCAATTGGGTATTGAAATATCAAAGAAGAAAATCAACTTGGCAAGAAAATCATTTTAGTAAGAGCAAAAATAAAAGTTGAATTGTAGCTATGGAAACGACAGATAAGTTGTAAAAACTGCTCGTTCTCTTTTTTGGGTGGCTATGTGCCAATTACCGGCATAGCTGATGCGGATAGGAACAAGATGTCCATGAGCAACACCTAATCTAACTTTCATACGAACATCAAAATCATAAACCCAAGTTTTAAATGACAATGAATAGTCTCGAGCTACAATCGCATAGTCGCTTTTTCGAAACCAAGTAGAGAGTTCATTATAAACTACTTCATTTTTAAATTCGGGTTTGGGTGTGGCTGTAAATAAATAGCAATCTTCCCCACCATACTCTGCAAGCATTAATTTGAAATTATACATAGATGCTACATCTGGATCAAAAATGGCAGCCTTGTTTCCTGCAAACGGCACACCGGCTACCTTGCTTCCGGGGTTGAAAATCAGTTGTTTTAATTGCCATTTTCTTTTTTCCATTTCACCTTTTCCGCGTTGGTTTTCCGTTCCTGCTACGATATTGGTTTCGCCGCAAATAGTTTTTGGGGTAAAAAACAAATAAGCATACAGTTCGGCGGTGTAATAGTTGTAGTTTCTTTTTCGATTGTAAAAGTCTCCGGTTGTTTTTTCCTCCACAACTATCATGCTTCTACATCTTCCGTTTATTTGCTGTTGGGTCGTGCTTTTAAGTGAGGCAATAATTTCATTTTTTGTACCTAAAATTCTAATATCATTGATGGCGGAATAGGGAATAATTCTGAGTGTTTTGAAAGCTTTATAAAAGGTTGTGTCTGTTTTAATTTTTTGTATAAATCCGGCAATATCCCAACCACTTCTGGAAGCCTCAAGTGTGTACTCATCGAGTTGAATAGGAAATGCAAAAATACTGGTGTCTTTACCTTGAGCTATTGCTTTCTTCTCTTTGCTAGACAAACCTAAAATGAATATAACCAAACAAAGAATCCGCATCAAGTTTCTTTTTCGTTTAAAAGGGCTTGAGCAAATCTTAAATCATCGGGTGTGGTAATTTTTATATTGTTACGTTCACCCTCAACTAAATGAATTTTTTCGCCCCATGCTTCCACCACCGTTGCTTCGTCAGTAAAGCTTTCTTGATAGGCTTGTTGCATAGAGGGAATCAAAATAGAAGCTCTGAAAGTTTGTGGAGTTTGTACAATTCTCAGTTTTTCTCTATTAACCGGAAAGGATGTGTTGTTTTCGCCTAATTCTCGCATACTATCCACAACAGAAATGACTGGTATAGCACTGCCATGAATGAGGGCTTCTAGCAAGCATCGTTGAATCAGTTTTTTAGAAATTAAGGGTCGAACACCATCATGCACCAAGATTATAGCATGGTCAGGAATATCCCGAATCCCATTGCAAACGCTTTGAAATCTTGTTTCGCCTCCTGAAACAAGAGTTAAATCAATCCGATTGGGAAACGATTGCAGTACGATTTGAGCATAACTTAATTGATGTGCCGGTAATACCAAAACTATATGTGCGTCGGGTATTGCTTCAACAAAGGCATAGATTGTATGATATAAAACAGAATGTCCGTTTAAATCTAAAAATTGCTTGGGTATAGCTGTTCCCATTCTGGTTCCCTGCCCGCCGGCTACTATCACAGCAAATATCGGTGGTTGTGCTAACTCCATTCTCATTTTACTTCGTGCATCAGTTTCTTAATGAGGGGTGAAATGACAATAATCAATACGCCTGCTATCACGGCATAAATTGCAAATTGATGATAGCCTTGTGAATAGACTTCTAACTTTTGTAAGGGGGTTGCATTTTCAGCTGGCGAAATATCTGCACCAAACAATCCCGCTACATATTGTCCATAAGCACTTGCTAAAAACCACATTCCCATCATAAAGCCCTGTAGGCGCGGTGTTGCTAATTTTGTCATTAAGGATAATCCAATGGGCGATAAGGCTAATTCAGCAAAAGTTACCACAAAATAACCGAGTGTAAAAATGTTGAGTGAAGCCAATCCGTCAGCACCGGAAGTAAATTTGTCGGTAAAGAAAGTGTAAAATCCCAACCCTAAAAGCAAAAAGCCGATTCCGAATTTGATGATACCGTTGGGTTCCATTTTTCGTTGACTAAGCCATAGCCAAAACAAACCGGCAAGCGGAGCAAAAAGAATAACAAAAAGAGAATTTACAGAGTTATTTACAATGTTTGGATCAACGGTAAGTCCCGCCAGGTCTGACTTTAAATGCTCTGCTGCATAAAGACTTAAAGAACCGCCGGCTTGCTCGAAAATAGCCCAGAAGACAACAGAGAACAAGATAAAAATAAGAGCGGCTAACAATTTTTCATTTTCCTTTCTTGTCAATGAACGCATCTCAAAGGCAAGATAAAGAAGACTAAAAGGTCCAATAAAATACATGAAATAGTCAGTATATCTGGTGTTGGAAACCATGATGATAATGAGCGGAATGCTTGCTAATGCACCAATATATACAGCATATTGATACCACCTTTTGTTCCGAAATTTGTTGTAGTCAATGGGTGGCGCACCGATAGGTCCAAGTCCTTTATGGGTAAAAAGAAAGGTGAGTAAGCTGATAGTCATAACTAAGGCAACCAGCCCGAAAGCTACATTCCAACGGAGGTTTTCGGGAATCAGATGTTCAAATAGCTGTCCTTTGCCAATTCCTATCATCAACATGCCGCCAAAAAATGCACCGATATTTATGCCTGAATAAAATAAGGAAAAACCGGCATCGCGACGGGTGTCTTCAGGACGATAAAGCTGCCCTACCATAGATGATATGTTAGGCTTGAAAAATCCGGTTCCGATGATGAGAAAGGCAATTCCTAAAAAGAAAAAAGTTTTAGGATCTACCATTAAAATCAAGCTTCCAGTTATCATCAACAAGCCACCCCAAAAAAGTGATTTTCGAAACCCTAAAATCTTATCGGCAAACAAACCACCAATAAATGTGAAGGCATATACCCATGCTTGGGTAGCTCCATATTGTAGGTTGGCTGAACCTTTTTCCATACCTAATTGATAAACCATGAAAAATGTGAGCATTCCACGCATGCCATAAAAGCAAAAACGCTCCCACATTTCTGAAAAGAATAAAGCCCAAATCTGCTTTGGATATTTACCCGGAAAATTTTGGATTTCCGCTAAGGCCACATCATGCGAGCTGCTGATTTGTTCCATGCCTTCGTTATTGTCAACTGCAATTTCTTTCATTCAAATTGGTTTGTAATGCTTGTGGTAGAATTCAATTTGGACTATAAAGTTTTAAGCAAGCTAACCTCAAGTTTTTGTCTTAGGTTGCTAAAATGGAATACAAGGTATTTATTTTTAGCACATTGGCAGAGTAGGGTGCTTATTTTCATGTTTGGTTTATCAAAAAATTATAGTTAACCGACTGTGGGTTTTGGCAAATAAATTGATATCATATCTCAGATGGTTTTTGTTAGAATAAAAGAAAATTCATGGCTGGCAAGATTGGCTGCTAAAAAATTGAGGTTTCCTTCTGTTGCACTGGTTGTTGGGCGCACCATTCATTTGCACAATTGTTCTCACGCACAATTCTTGCAAGATAAACAGTGGGTTTTGCATGAGCTGAAACATGTAGAACAATATGAACAAAATGGCTGGGTTCGCTTTCTTTGGCTTTATGGATTAGAAACATGGAAAGAAGGATATACTAACAATCGTTTTGAAGTAGAGGCACGTGCGTCTGCTCATGATGAGTCATTATTAGCAAAATATAGGTTTGAATAAAGTTTTTTTCGATTGCCCTTTCCTTTTTTGCAGTCAGCCATTATCTTTGCCCGAAACTTTGAATTTACAATGCCTCGTAGAATAGTTCCAACAGGTGGTCAAAAACGTTCTTTTCTGATTCATTTTATTGTTTTTGCCATTGCTACAGTAATTATGGTGATGATTCATAAAAAACAAGGTGAGCACCACTGGGCTTATCCTTGGCACGCTTGGATTATTGCAGCTTGGGCATTAGCACTTGTAGGACATTGGTGTTCCGTTTTTACAAACTACGAAGATCATGGCATGGATGAATTTCATCGTCAAGAAAAGCAAGGATAATTTCTCAAAAATTATCGTTCAATACTTCCTTCCTCTTGTTGAAAAGTAAGAGGATTTTTTGTGTGTCAGGCATGTTCTTTATCTATAGGGTGCAAGCCCCGAACGAGAGTTGCAGTACTTATCGTTAGCCAAGAGCAAGGGTGTTTACCGTGAGGTAAAATCTGAAGGCAGCAGGCGGCAA
>JAFDXP010000066.1 GCA_018267875.1 Bacteroidota bacterium
AATGAAGCAGGAGGCTTCGTCCTCCTCTCTTTTGTGAAATTCATTTTTTGTGCAAGAAAAAACTTGAAAACCTAAACACAATTTTAATAACAAAAAAGAGTCAACCTATAGTAGGACAAGACAACCAGCTATTTTGTCAACTATACCCTTGTTTTGTGTAAACTACTTTTAAACAAAAAGTGCAATAGGCATTATACCCATTACACTTTTAAAATATGTATCTTATACAATAACACAACACTACTCTATCAAAAAGGTATGTGCTTTATTATTTAGCCATTAAAAACCTTTTTCAGGCTTATATTGCGTTGTTTGGCTACCTGAATAGGTTCACGAAGCGCATTCAGGGCAGCAAATGTAGCTTTTACCACGTTATGTGGATTAGCAGATCCTTGAGATTTTGCTAAAACATCTGTATATCCAGCAGCTTCAAGCACAGCACGCATACTGCCACCAGCTAAAACGCCTGTACCCAATGCAGCGGGCTTAATCAGCACCTTGGCAGCACCTTCTTTTGCCAACTGATCATGAGGAATGGTTCCATTCATGACTGGAACTTTAATTAGGTTTTTCTTGGCATCGTCTATGCCTTTGGTAATTGCTTCTTGAACTTCTTTAGCCTTACCAAGTCCATGACCTACTACACCGTTTCCATTGCCTACTACTACCAAAGCAGAAAAGCTGAATGCACGGCCGCCTTTTGTGGTTTTCACCACACGGTTGATCGAAACTACTTTTTCATGTAGTTCGAGATCTCCGGATTTTACGCGATTGATATTTTTAGTCGCCATTATCTTAAAGTTGATGAAGCGTTTACCATTAATTGGCTTACGCCTTCATTTTAATATTTAATTTTTTGTTCCGATAAAATTTAGAAATTCAGTCCACCTTCACGAGCTCCATCTGCTACTGCTTTTACACGACCATGGTATAGATATCCACCACGATCAAAAATGCAAGTTTCGATACCCAGTGATTTTGCTTTTTCGGCAAGTGCCTTACCAACCATAGCTGATTTTTCTACCTTATTACCGCTTTGAGCAGTAATATCTTTCATGCGAGAACTAGCAGCTGCCAGAGTAGTGCCTGTTGCATCATCTATCAGCTGACAATAGATGTCTTTGTTACTACGGAAAACCGAAAGGCGCGGCTTTTGAGCGGTACCTTTTACCTTCCTGCGAACGCGCCAGCGAAGTTTTTGGCGGCGTACAACTTTTGGATCGAGAGCCATATATATTTGTTGTTTTTGTACGGGCTTCCCACCATATAGGCAGGAGCTACCGGAAGTTAATTAGTGAATACAAAAAATAGTATGCTGGATAAATAAAAACAAAAATCTTAGTTTTTGCGTCATCCAACAGACAACCTTACTTACCAGCAGATTTACCTGCTTTACGACGAACTATTTCATCAGAATAACGAACACCCTTTCCTTTGTATGGTTCAGGTTTACGAAGGCTACGAATTTTAGCAGCTACCTGACCCAACAATTGCTTGTCAATTGACTCTAGAATAATGCGTGGATTCTGTCCTTTTTCAGAAATAGCAGTTGCTTTAATTTCTTTTGGCAACTCAAAAATGATATTGTGTGAAAAGCCGAGAGCCATATCAATTTGCTGTCCTGCAACTGTTGCACGATAACCCACACCGACCAATTCAAGCTCTTTTTTAAAGCCATTAGTAACACCGCCAACCATGTTGGAAATCAGTGAGCGATATAAGCCGTGTAATGCACGGTGGCGGATTTGATCTGTCGGACGAGTAACAGAAATTTCGTTGTTTTCAACTGTTACTTTGATATCACGATCCAATGTTTCTTTCAATTCACCTTTTGGACCTTTTACGGTTACTTCATTTGCCGGCGATACGGAGATAGTTACTCCTGCTGGCACTGCAATGGTTTTCTTACCGATACGAGACATTGTCTGTAATGTTTTAAATGTTTTAAACCTTTCCGACCGGTCAGCCTGGTAAGAGGCATCAGCTTAATGTATCAGATTGGTTTCTTAAAAAATTGGAGCGCAAAGGTAGTGCTTTTCTTTTTTATTTTATCAAAAAGTAGAAAATTTTCATCAAATTATTTTTCATAGGGAATGATAGACATAACCAAGTCGAAGCTATTCTTACCTTTGATGGGCAAAAATAGGGTTTGGGCTGTATAGTCTCTTATCATCATTTCATGTTTCGACATAAAGGAAAAAGTAGAAATTACAAACACAATTTGGGCTTGGCTGCCCTTCTTTCTTTTGTTGCCGGAATCGTCAATGTTGCTGGTTATTTAGCTGTTCAACGATTAACGACCAATGTTACCGGACACTTTGCCTTTATGGTAGAGGTGATAAAAGTAGATTGGCATCTTTCTCTTTTTTACGCCATTTATATTCTTTGTTTTTTCTTGGGTTCTTTTTCTTCTAATTTCATAGTTGAATGGTTGAATGGAATTGCACCTCGAATTTCATTCCAAATGCCTGTTTTTATAGAAGCCTCTACCCTATGCTTGGTTGCGTTCCTACCTTTTGCCTTCATAACAACTCACACAAACCTGGTTGCCTGTATTCTTTTGTTTTCAATGGGCTTTCAAAATTCCTTAGTGACCAAAATTTCTAATTCTGTAGTTCGAACAACACATTTAACTGGACTTTTTACAGATTTAGGCATTGAATTATCTCAGCTTTTTTTCTTCAAATCAAAAGTGCAACACCAAAATCTATTTTCTTCTATTAAGTTGCGCTTTGTCATCATTATCTCCTTTTTTATAGGTGGTTTGATTTCCGGTGTATTTTTTCCTATTTTCAAAATGAAAACACTGACTCTCGCTTCTATGACATTGCTTAGCGTACTATTAATTGATTTTGTGATAATGGAAGTCAGATACGTAAGAATTGTAAGAAAACGTGTTTGAAAAATCGAGGAATCCAACCCCTATTAGCATATTCTAACAACATTTTAAAAATCCATTTTTCATTTTTTCAAAACACGCCCTTATCTTTGCACATGGCTGCAAAATCTAAGTTTTACGGAGAAGGGCTTACATTTGATGATGTTCTCTTAGTTCCCGCTTATTCTGATGTACTTCCCAATGAAGTAAATATTTCCACCAAACTAACCAAAGACATTACGCTGAATATTCCCATGGTTTCCGCAGCAATGGATACCGTTACTGAAGCGCGTCTTGCTATTGCATTGGCACGGGAAGGCGGCATTGGTATGTTGCACAAAAACATGAGTATTGAGCGACAAGCAGAGTTAGCCCGCAAAGTAAAGCGATCGGAAAATGGATTGATTGTAGATCCCATTACGCTTTCGCCCGAAGCATCTGTTGGTGATGCCCTTAAATTGATGCGTGATAACAAGATTGGTGGAATTCCTATCGTTGACAAGAGCAATAAGTTGGTAGGCATATTGACCAATCGCGATATGCGATTTGAAAAAAATTTAAAGAAGAAAGTTAAAGAAATAATGACCAGTGAAAATCTGGTTACCGCCCCTGCCGGAACAAGCATGGCAAAAGCAGAAACAATACTTGAAAAATATAAGATTGAAAAACTGCCCATTGTTGAAAAAAATGGCAAACTAATCGGCTTAATCACTTTTCGCGACATCATTCAACTAAAAAGCCATCCTAATGCAGCAAAAGACAATATGGGTCGGTTGTTGGTAGGAGCAGCGGTTGGCATCACCGGTAATACATTAGAACGAGTAGAAGCACTGAAAGCAGCAGGAGTTGATGTGATTACTTTAGATAGTTCACATGGTCATTCCATTTACGTATCTCAAATGGTTTCGAAAGTAAAAAGTAGTTTTAAAGGTTTACCGATAATAGCCGGAAATATTGCTACTGCTGAAGGTGCTAAGTCTTTAGCTGATGCTGGTGCTGATGCGGTCAAAGTAGGTGTAGGTCCCGGTTCTATTTGCACTACCCGAGTTGTTACCGGAGCAGGTGCACCTCAGTTAACTGCCATTATGGAAGCCTCTCAAGCACTGAAGCGTCGGGGTATTCCAGTGATTGCAGATGGCGGAATTCGATATACAGGCGATATGGTAAAAGCAATAGTAGCCGGTGCATCTTGTATTATGGCTGGCTCCATCTTTGCCGGCACTGAAGAAAGCCCCGGTGAAACTATTATCTATGAAGGTAGAAAGTTTAAGTCATACCGTGGTATGGGTTCATTAGAAGCTATGCAAGAAGGTTCGAAGGACCGCTATTTTCAAGATATGGAAACAGACATAAAAAAATTAGTCCCGGAAGGTATTGTTGGACGTGTAGCCTATAAAGGATTGGTGAACGAAGTGGTGCAACAATTTGTTGGTGGATTACGAGCTGGCATGGGTTTATGTGGCGCAAAAGACATAAAAGCCCTTCACGAAAACGCACAGTTTATTCGCATTACGTCCGCCTCTATGGCTGAAAGTCATCCACATGATGTTTTCATAACTAAAGAAGCACCAAACTATAGCCGCTAATTTTTAAAATGACTTTCCGAAAGTTTATTCTATAACTTTCAATTTTTTACTCCCAACCCATGTTTTAAACGCATAAGGTTGGGAGTATTTTTATAAAAACTTTTTCTATTATCTTTTTTTTTATCTCAGATTTTTCTGTAGGATTATCTGTTAGGGTTGCTTGTAACGGTTTTGCAGCTTGGCTAAGTGGCGGAAATCGAAGCACAAATGCTAAATAGAATTACTACCGTTCAACTTTGCACTATCCTTCAATCGAAGCCGTTCACCCGCTCTCTTGCCAATTTGTTTGTTGTGCGTTCGGCATACTTTTCAGTACGCTAATTTTTTGTTATTTAGTTCGACATTAAAGTTCACTTTAGCACCCAAAGCTTCAAAAACTTTCATAATAGTTTCAAATCTTGCATTTTTCACACTGTTTTCAATTTTTGAAATTTGAGCTTTTTGCACGCCTACAAGTTCACCCAATTCTTCTTGTGTCATATTGCGTTCTTGTCGAGCGAGTTTTATGGCTTGTCCTAACAAGTCAATTCTCAATTCATTTTCAAAAATTTCTCTCTTTTCTATACCTCGCTTTCCAATATGTTTGTCAATCATTGTGTCAAGCGAAACGGTTTTAAATTTATTGGTTGCCATATTATTTATTTTTTGTCTTGTATTCTAAATATTGTTTTTAATTTTTTCTGCTTTTTTAATCTCTTTTATTGGTGTTTTCTGTGTCTTTTTCAAAATTCCGTGTGTTGCCACTACCAAAGTTTCTTTTCCGTCTGTTCTGTCCCAAAATGAAAAAAGCTGATATGCTTTACTGTTGTACAAAGGCCTAAATTCCCAAATGAAGTCGTTTAGTTTTTTGAATAGTTCATTGTCATTTACAAATTGAGCTTTCTTGATGTTGTAATATATTTTCTCTCTTGATTTATCGTCAAGGTTTTCTAAAAACTCAATTGCTTCAGGCAATAATTCAATGGACACCTCTAAAAATCCCATTTTCTTTTTCTGATTTTTTTACTCAGTTAAAAAAAATGAGTGCAATTATTTTGTATTTTTGTGTATATTCCTATGTCATTGATATTCAGTTAGTTGATTTTTTTATTTACTTTAGCTTAG